>JAGWRH010000116.1 GCA_028876695.1 Acidobacteriota bacterium
CATACGCAAGCGCCGCGCCAATGTACGAGACGAGCAGCGCCAAAGTGCCCGAGCACAGAGCGAGGCCATAGAGCGCCACGACCGCGCCGCGATGGCCCAGCCCAAGATTCGAAAGGCGGTGGGCGGTGTGATCCTTTCCCGGCGAGGCGAACGGCAGCAGTCCGCGGCGCGAGCGTGAGATGCTGATGAGCGTGGTATCGAAAATGGGAACGCCCAGGATCAGCGCGACGGCCAGCCAGGTGAGCGGAAAATGCACGCCTGCCGGGCGCAGTTTCAATCCCAGCGTGGCCATCAGAAAACCGAGCAGCATCGCGCCGCCATCGCCCATGAAAATCCTGGCGGGATTGAAATTCCACCCCAAGAAACCGAGCGCCGCGCCGAGCGCGGCGGCGGCGAGCGTGCGCACCATGGTTTGTCCGCTCATGGTCGCGGCGATGGTGAAGAATCCGGCGGCCACGGCGGCGACGCCGGTGCAGAGACCGTCCATGTGATCGAGAATGCTGAACGAGGCGGTGATGCCCACGACCCAGACAATCGTGAAGCAAACGTCCAGCGCGGCGCCCATCTGACCGGGAACGAAATTGGAAAAGAAGCCCGCGCGCACACCGGAAACGAGCAGCAGGACGGCGGCGACGGGCATGCCGATGAACAGCTTCACCTGATGGTGCAGCATGCCGCCATCGTCGAGGACACCCACGAGCAGCACCAGCGTGGCGCCGGCGAGTATGCCGACGATTTGCGCGAGGGGAATGTTATGCAGTGAAAGCAGGACGGCGACTACGAATCCGGCGTAAATGGCCATGCCACCGAGCAGCGGCATGGGCTTGGCGTGGACCTTGCGCGGGCCGGGCTGGTCCACCATGCCCATTCGCAGGGCGACTTTTCGCACTGGCAGGGTGATCGCCAGCGAGGCGAGCAGCGCGACTGAAAACGCCAGCCAATCCGAAGAAAGTTTCAACTGCGGCACCCTGCACCAAAGACAGCGCAACGATCCGCGGCGGCCCGATTTACATCCGCTGTCGCGGCGCCGCTTAGCGCGCCGTCAGCATCGTTTCCAACGTTCCGCGGACGTCGTCCTTCTTGCGATCGGCGAAATACCAGTCCATGGTCTGCTTCAGGCCCGCGCGAAACGGAATTTCCGGCTCCCAGCCGAGCAGTTGCTTCGCCAGGCGGTTATCGGCCACGCGATTGAGCGGTCCCGTGGGCATCTCCGGACGCAGGCGGATTTCCGCGTGATGGCCCGAAAATTCGAGCACCATGCGCGCCGCGTCGATCACGCGCACGCGCTCCATGGTTCCGAGATTGATGGCCGTGCCGTCGTTGACTTTTTCCGCGGCCAGAATCGTGCCGCGGACGATATCGTCCACGTGGGTCCAATTGCGAATCTGCCGGCCGTCGCCCCACACGTCGAACGGATTTTGCCCGACGAACGCGCGCGCGATCATGGCGATGACCGCGTGGTTTTCCACGCCGCGCGGGCCGTAGACGGTGAAATAGCGGCACGAAGCGGCGCCGATACCGAATTCGCGGTGATAGGCCCGCAGCGTGAGTTCCGCCATCAGCTTGGCCCAGCCGTACATATTGTCGGCATCGTGCGGCGGCTTCACGTCCTCTTCGCGGAGGTAGATTTCCTTCCGCGGGTCGGTCTGCATGTAATTGGGATAGACGCAGCCGGAGGAGGCGTACACGATTTTTTCCACGCCGGCCTTCACCGCTTCCCAGAAAATCAAGCCGTCGAGAAAAAGATTCGAGGCGGGGCCGGCCTGATGCAGATCGACGTAGCCGCGTCCGCCGTGATCGGCGGCGAGATGAAAGACGGTCTGCATGCGCTTCATCGCCGCGCGCGTGACGCCGGGGTCGCGCAGGTCCGCTTCCGTAAAGCTGACGCGCCCGCTCTTCAAATGCTGAGCGATGTTGCCGAGCTTGCCGCTGCTCAGGTCATCGACCACGCACACGCGCGCGCCGCGTTCGACGAGCGCGTCCACCAGATGCGACCCGATAAACGAAGCACCGCCGGTTACGAGGACTTTCCGGTCATTCCAGATGGTTCGCCTCCCACGGGAGATGGCACGACTTGCTCCAAAATCTCGGTGAAGCGCTCAAGCTGAGCCACTCTAGCATAGTTCGGAGCCACGGCCCGCGCGCGAGCGCTCATCTCGGCAACGCGCGCGGGATCGTCGCGCATGCGCAGAATCGAGGCGGCGACGGCCATCGGATCGTCCGGGTCGGCGGCAACGCCGCAATCGGAGCCGGTGACGATTCGGGCGGCGTCGCTATTCGCGGCGGCGACCGCCAGCACGGGGCGGCCGGCGGCGAGAGTCGAGTACAGCTTGCTGGGCACGACGACTCCTTCCAGGCCGCGGCGAATGGTGATCACGTGGACGTCTCCAGCCATCATGACCAGCGGAATTTGCGACGCGGGACGATACGGAAGAAAGCGAACGTTGGGCAGCCCAGCGGCGGATTCCTCGATTTTGCGCTTTTGCGCTCCGTCACCTATGAACACAAAACCGATGTTTTCGTTGCGCAGGATCTTGGCGGCCTCGATCAATGTGTCCCACGCGCCGTAGAAGCCAAGATTGCCGGCGTGCAGCACGACGAACGGGAAATTACCGCGTAACTCGCGTAAGACGCGTTGCGATTCCGGCTCGCTCGCGTCAAGAGCTCGGAAAGGCAGCAAAGTGCCGTCGCGTACGACTACGACGCGATCGGGCGGAACACCTTTGGCCAGAATGCGTTCGCGCATATCGTCACCGAGAACGATCACGCGGGCCGCGCTCTTGAGCGCGCGGCGGTGCAGCGCCTCCCAGCGGGCGATCCAGGCCGACGGCTGAACGATTTCTCCAGCAAGAGCCATCTCCGGATACAGATCGCGAATGTTGTACACGAACGGCCGGCCGGCGATGCACGCGACCGCCGCTCCGGCGATTCCGGCGACCGGAGGGTCGGTCATGGCCAGAACCGCGTCCGCGCGAATGGCCAGCGCCCGCGGAACCGCGAGCGCCAGATAGCTCAAGTAATTGGCCACGCGGCGACGCATGCGATGGCGCGAATAAGCCGTGGAACCGACGCGCTCAACGGTGACGCCGTTGCGAATTTCGCGGCGCAGCAGCCTCCATGAATAGAACTCTGCTGGATCGTAAGATGGCCGGCCGGCCAAAACCGTGACACGGTGCTTGCGCGCCAGGGCTTCGGCCACTTGCTCGGCCATTTTGGCGGTGGCGGAGGTGTCCGGCGGGTAGTATTCGTTGAGGAGCAGAATCCGCATGCCGGTCAGGATTCCGCGCGCGAGGCGCGGGCGCCCGAAAGCTCGCGGTCCGCGGACGGCTGCTTGCGCTCGAGAACGAAATTGCCGAGGACCAGGACGTCCATGCGCGTGCGACGGAAGCATTCGAGCGCTTCTTCGGGGCGGCACACGATGGGCTCGTTGTCGTTGAAGGATGTATTGAGAGCCACGGGGACGCCCGTCAAATCGCCCAAGGCGCGAAGGAGCTTCCAGTAGAGCGGATTCGCCGAGCGGCTGACGGTCTGCAGGCGCGCGGTGCCATCGACGTGCGTGGGCGCGGGAATCACGGTGCGCTTTTCCGGCCGGACGGGATAGGCAAAGGTCATGAAGGGCGAGGGATTGGCCCGCGTGAAAAACTCGCCGGCCGATTCTTCGGTCACCGACGGCGCGAACGGGCGGAACGCTTCGCGGTGCTTGATGCGGCGATTCAGAATTTCCTTCATCTCGGGGCGACGCGGGTCGGCGAGGATGCTGCGGTTGCCGAGAGCACGCGGTCCCCATTCGGCAGCGCCCTGAAACCATCCGACAATTCTTCCATCGGCGATATGGCGCGCGGTGGACTGCACCAGCGGTTCCTCGGGCAATTCGCGAATTTCGACGCCTTCGCCTCCGGCCGCGGCGCTATCGATGGCCGCTCGAATTTCGGCAGGCGAGAATCGAGGCCCCCAATAGGCGTGATCCATCACGAACCGCCGCGGGCGGCCGAGGATTTGATGCTCTATGGCAAAGGCGGCGCCCACCGCAAGGCCGGCGTCACCGGCGGCGGGCTGGACGTACACGTTTTCAAAAGGAGTGGTATCGAATATTTTGCCGTTCGCCAGGCAGTTAAAGGCGACGCCGCCCGCGAGGCACAGCGATTTCGCCGCGCTTTTCCTGGCAAGCGCGTTCCAGTGCCGCACCAGAACTTCCTCGAGCGCGGCCTGCATGGTGGCGGCGAGATTGTGATGCCGCCCGGTGAGCGGTTCGCCGGCTTGCCGAGCCGGTCCGAGGCGTTTTTCGAGATACGGAGAAAACAGGCGGCCGAGCTCGGGAGGGCGGCTGGCGTCGCGCCAGGTCATTTCCGAGCCGTTGCTCTGATGCGTGAAGTATTCGAGCCCCAGCTTGAACGAGAGGGGCCGATCGGCGCGTACGATGCGGCGGAATTCGTCCAAAAATTCCGGCTGGCCGTAAGCCGCCAGGCCCATCACTTTGTACTCATCGCCGAATTTCCAAAAGCCTAGATATTGCGTGAGCGCCGTGTAGTAGATGCCGAGCGAGTGCGGAAACGCGACTTCGCCGAGCACGCGCATCTCCGGACCTTCGCCGAGCGCGGACATGGAGCTGGCGAAATCGCCGAGGCCATCGGCGGAAAGGATGGCGGCACGATCGAACGGCGAGACATAAAATGCGCTGGCGAGGTGGGCGGCGTGGTGCTCGATGCGGTGAAAGCGGGCGCGGATCGCATCGGGCGCGATATCGAATTTGTCGGCCAGTTCCCCGGGAATACCGGCGAATTTTTTCAGCACGCGGATGCGTTCGAGGGCGAATCGCGGCATGCGGGCGGCAAAGCGCAGTTTCGTGCCGACGCGCGCCCATGGGTCGCGTGGGATGGCGATGTGGTCCACATCGGCGAGCTTCGCCCCCGCGGCGCGCAGGCAGAAATCGATCGCCTGCGCGGGAAAACCCGCGGCATATTTCACGCGATTGAGCCGCTCTTCCTCGACGGCGGCCACCAGGCGGCCATCGACCACGATGGCGGCCGAGGCGTTGGCGTGATAGGCGTTGATTCCCAGAACGATCATGACGTTAAGACGCTCGCGGC
>JAGWRH010000117.1 GCA_028876695.1 Acidobacteriota bacterium
GAGGCCGAGGCCGCTTAAGAACAGCAACGGCACCAGATAAGACGTGACGACCGGCTGGATGTGCACAGGCACCTTCAGCGGACTGGCATACCCACCCGCGAAGTACTGAATCACCCCGGCGAGTAACATATACAACAGCCCCTGCCGTAGCTTGCGGTTCCCGCCACTATCGAAACTAACGGAATGCCGGACTGCCGCTTGAGAGCCCGGCACGGGCGGCACTGCCTCTCTACAAAACGGACAGTGGGAGTGCGTGACGGAAATCATCTTGCCGCAGAACGGACATTGGCGCGCAGGCATGCTGTGGTTCCCCCGCTTCCTATCGTAGGCGGCACCCGCCGATGGGTCAAATGCTGGGGTACAAACAGTAAACACCCGGTCCATCTGGGTGCGGCCGAAGTGGCGGTCAATTCCCTTTCGCGGTCGGATAACCCTTCGAATACCAATCCGTGTAGAAGTTGGTCGGCAGAATCAAGGCGCGCACGCGCGTGAAGCCCATCGATTGCAGGGCCCGGAACGCAGGCCGCAAATTGGGACAATGTACCAGCGGGCAGCAGCCGCAATACACAACCAAGTTCGTCGATCGGGGGAGGCGTTGCGCCCACTTTCTTAGCCCTTCGATTGCTTCGGCGTTAAATCCAGGTCCCTGATACACCGCGCCGGGAATATGGCCGCCCAAATACAACGCGTGGGGGCTGACGCATACGACCACCGGGCGCCCGCTCGCCGGACCAGTGATCTCCTTCGCAAGGGCCGCTGGTTCTACTGTCTGCTGGGTGGTCCACGGATCGGGCTGGGGGGCTTGGGATCGGCTGGAACCGGCTAATTTCCGGCTGTTCGCTGGCGCGGGTGCCGGAAATACCGGTCGCGCGTGCGCCAGAACAAGACCGAACGCGAGAATTGCGAGCCCTACCGAGGAACACATCCATATAGACAGACGATTCGAACTGAGACGCATCGTTTTTTCACTCCTGGCAAGGGCCTTCACCGCGCCGGGCCTCCGTTAGGTTGGCTCGATTGTACCGCGATTGCAATTCTGCGGAGGCAACACAAGCATCAATATGCGCCGGTCGCCATCAGTGATCAGCCGACACAAAAAAGCGGGCCGCGCGGGCCCGCCCTTTGTTGCCCTAATTGGCCGATTCGAAACCGAGTCTTACGAAGGCTGTATTCCCGCTTTCTTCTGCTTGATGGCTTTCACCTGCTCGACTAACTCGTCGGCCTTCTTGAGGTCATCCTCGCGGGCTTCCTTGGACGTCTCCATATCGGCCTTCTGGCGGTACATCAGATTCAGATAGGCCATGGCGTCGTCGTAATCCGGCTTCAGAGTGATGGACTTCTCGAGATCGCCGATTCCTTCATCAACGATCTGAGAATATTTATCCGAAAACTGGCTCCGAAGCTTATCCGGCAGGGGATCGTTTTCCTTGATCTGCCGCTTGGCATTGGCTGTGCGGTTATATTCGTCGCGCATGTCTCGGTTCGCCCGGTATGAGAGCGCCCAATCGATCACACCGACCCAGTAGTAGGGTTCAGGGTCATTGGGACTGATCTGAACGTGTTTTTCGTGGTACGACTTCGCATCGTTCAGTTTGCTCTCGTCGAACGGGGTGGTGCCCATGTTGTAGAGCAGCGAACCGATTCCGTCGATGGCCGAAAGGTTATTCGGGTCATTCTGGAGAATTTCCTTGTATACCGCGATCGCCGATTGCGCATTGCGCAGGTTTTCCGGCGATGGTGCGCCCGGGATATATTGGCTGGCGTACGCTGCGGCCAGGTACAGTTTCGCGTTCGTCAGAGTGGGATCGAGTTCCTGGGCGTTTTTAAAATCTTCGATGGCCGCATCGAACTGCGCGTTTTTGTATGCTTGGACGCCCTTGTTCAGCTGATCCCGCGCGCGCAGTTTATTGCATCCGGCGCCGGCGCCGAACGCACCGAGCAGCACAGCCGCGACAAACGAAACGTGAAGCTTGCGTCCCATCCTAATCTCCTTAATGTTCGCCAAAACGGAAGCGGCGGGAGGCCGTCCGCGGCTACGGCTCGGCCGCACACGTCAGCCAGGCCGGCCTTCCCTGATAGACGACTACTGCCCCGCCTCGATCTTTGCCGTAATCAATCCGACGTGATCGATTCCCGAGCCGCGCATGATGTCGATCGCGTGCGCCACTTGCGAAAACTCCACGTTATCGTCACCCTTGACGAACGCGATCCGGTCGGCCCGTTCCTTGAAGATGTCGAACAGTCGCGTACCCAGATCGTTCCAAGTCGCTTGATCCTGATTGATTTTCAATTGCCCGTTCGCCAACACCTGCACGACAATCGTTCGGCTATCGGGTTGAGCCTGCTTTTGATTCGGCGGTGCCGGCTGGGGAACCAACGTCTTCAGCCCAGTGGGCGTCCGCGGTGTGATCACCATGAAAATGATGATTAGCACCAGCAGCACGTCAATCAATGGAACGACGTTTGGCTCCGATACGACACCTTTACCACCGCCCACGCTCATTGCCATAAGAATGCTCCTCCGCCAAAAAACTGCGTGTTCGCCTACTCCGCCGGTCCTGTTGCTGACGTCGGCGGTGCAGGCGGAAGAGGCCGGTTCGGCTGAATGTGTTCCGTCAGCAGGCCGAGATCCTCGACGCCGGCCGAGCGCACCGCATCGACGGCTTTCACTACGTCGCCGTACTTTGCGCGCGCATCGGCGCGGATATAGACCGTCTTATCGAGACGATTGGAGATCAAATCCTTTACTTGATCGGTGACTTGATCGAGCGTGATCTCTTTGTTCCCGAGGTACGTTCCGCCATCGCGAGTAACGGCCACGATGATGGCATCGTCCTTATCCGCGTTCTGCATCTGGTCCGTGTTCTGCGCGGCGGCCATGTCCACCGAAACTCCCTTGTGCAACATGGGCGTGATCACCATGAAGATGATCAGCAACACCAGCATGATGTCCGCCATGGGGATGACGTTGGGCGAAGCCATCACCGGCGGTGCTTTGGGTTTGTAAGCCATGGCCCTACTTCTTTCCGCTCCGGCGCGTGATGAAGTAGTTGATCAGCTCCATCGAGGAGTTGTCCATCTCCACGTCGAAAGCTTCCACGCGATTCGTAAAGTAGTTGAAAGTCCACACTGCCGGCACGGCCACGAGCAAGCCCAGAGCGGTGGTCACCAGCGCTTCGGCGATACCGCCGGCGACGGCCGCCAGTCCAGTCATCTTGGTGTTGGCGATGCCTTTAAATGCGTTAATGATGCCCATAACCGTGCCAAACAATCCGACGAATGGAGCCGTCGAACCGATCGTCGCGAGCCCGGAAAGGCCGCGCTTCATTTCCGCATGCACGATGGCTACGGAGCGCTCCAGCCCGCGCCGAGCCGCTTCAATCACCTCTTCATCGCTTACCTGCGCCGATGCCGCCTGGAACTCCGAAAGGCCCGTGGCAACCACCTTGGCGATGTGGCTCTTCTTGTTACGCTCGGCGATCGAAATCGCCTCGTCCAGCTTGTTGTCCTTCAGGGCGCCGGCAACCTGTTGCACGAAAACCCGCGACTGCTTTCGCGCCGCGCTGTACATCAGCCAGCGATCGATCATGATGCCCACCGACCATGCGGACATGATGAACAATATGATCACCACGACCCGCGCCGGCCAGCCCATGCTGTGCCACATGTCGATCAGGTTCCAGCTGACGCCGGCGTTGCCACCCTGGTCCTGCAAAAGAAACGCCCAAAACAAATTCGCAAGCATAAAGTTCACTCCTCCTCGTCACCCTTCGATCGCGGCAGTCAGATTCTGCCGGTCGCAAATCCCAAACCGAAACAATTCCCGGCCCCGCGCAAGCGGTGCCGAGTTTTTCACTCACCACCCAACGAAAACACAACCTGAATCGTCGTATCGACTTCCACCGGCTCGCCGTTCAGCTGCGTCGGCTGATACTTCCACTGTCGCACCGCGTCCATAGCCGCGCGCATCAGCAGCGCCGGTCCGGAAACGTACGTCAGTTCCTGGATGGAACCGTCTTTCGCGATGACAGCGTGCAGAACCACGGTTCCGGAAATGTGAGCCGTCTTCGCGATCTGCGGATATACGGGCAGAATTTGACGTTCCAGCTTGGCCGCTTCCACGTTGCCGCCGACGCGAATACGCTGAGGGGTCACAGGCTTTGGTGGAGGCGGCGGAGCGCCCAGCCCCGCTATGATGCCGCCGGGAATACCCGTGCCCCCCGCGACACCGGTGCCACCGGCGGCGCCGATATCCGGCGCTTCGTCTTTGACCATCTCAATCTTCTTTGGGATCACAGTCGGTGCAACCATCTTTTGCGGCGTAACGATCTGCGGCCGCCGAATCACTTCGGTTTTCGGTGGCGGTGGCGGTGGCGGCGGCGGAGGAGGCGGCGCCACCAGGAACGTCGTCAGCATCGCGTTCGGCAGCGCCTCGGTATAAATCAGCGGAATCAAAATCATCACGCCCACGATGGCAAACTGCAGAAGCATCGCAAGCGTCACGCTCCACGATTTATGCGTCCGTTTTCCCTGTCCCGATACCACCATCTGATCGAACATAACCTATCTCCTTGCGGCGGCTGGCACGCGCTTTCCGGCTGCGGATCCGGCACGTACCGCCACTCCCTTCCCACCACCGAACTTGTTCCAGGCCACCACGATCGGCGCCGCGATGCCAAAGCTGGAGTACGTTCCTATCACAACTCCGACCACCATGGCAAAGGAGAACGATCGCAGCACCTGTCCGCCCAGAAGGTACAAAACCAACACCGTCAGAAACGTCAGCCCGCTCGTCAGAATGGTCCGGGAGAGGGTCTGATTAATCGATTTATTGACGATTTCCGCGAACGATTCGCGCCGCATCAGCCGCAGATTTTCGCGCACACGGTCGAAAATCACGATGGTGTCGTTCATCGAGTAGCCGACCAGCGTCAGGAGCGCGGCGATAACCGTGAGCGATATTTCATAATGGAATAGGGAGAAGAAGCCCAGTGTGATCAGCACGTCGTGGAAAACGGCGATCACGGCGGCTGCGCCATATACCCACTCGAACCGGAAAGCAACGTACACCAGCATGCCTGCGAGGGCGTAAATCGTGGCCCAGAATGCCTGGCTTCGCAATTGGGCGCCCACCGTCGGACCCACTGCTTCGGCATCGCGAACCACGAAATTGCTCAGCGCGTAATCATGTTGGAGCGTGTGGATCACTGCCGGCGTAACGCCCGGAACGCTGCTCAGTTCGTCAAAGTTAGCCACGATGCCGCCGTGTTGTGAATCTCGCGCGGCAGTGATCGCGTTCGAAACTTGCGTGTATCGGTCGCCGGCGTTCACGCCAAGCGACAGCGGATCCTTCTGTAATAGGTCGGCCGCCAGAGCCGACGCGCTGGCCTCGTTGAAGTCGGGCCGGCCGGAGGCATCCGTGCCAAACGTCTTGTGCAGCACGTCCAGGATCTCTTGCTTGTCGGAGTCCAGCGTGTCCTCATTCCTGCTCTGCGCCAGGCCGATCATTACGTCATTTCGGGATCCCACGCTGTTGGAATCGCTGATCGTCTGGATCGAACTGTTCTTCAGTCCGGCGTCCGAGAGGCCTTTGCGAATCTGCTGAACTGGCGGCGGGCCGGAAAAGCGAACGTTTACGAGCGTGCCGCCTCGGAAGTCAATCCCGTAAGTCATTCCGCCATGGCGCCAGATCGAAATCCAGCCGATTGCGAGAAGTATTAAAGACAAAGCGATGAAGTACTTCGCCTTGCCCATCCAGTCGATATTTACGTCGTGAAAGAATTCCATGCCCAGTTCTATCCGTTTACCTTTGACACCGCCACAACCCGTTTTGTTCCCGAAGCCGCCGCTCGAAGATCTTCCGGCCCGTCAAAACCCGCTCAGATGCTCAATTCCGCCTGGCGCTCCATATGCACCAGGTGATAATCGAAGATGGCTCGCGATACGTAGATCGAAGTGAACAGGTTAGCGATCAAGCCGATCACCAACGTGACGGCGAAGCCCCGCACCGGCCCAGTACCGAAAATAAAGAGAAAGGCGCACGAGACCAGTGTCGTCACGTGTGTGTCGATAATCGTCAGAAAGGCGCGGTCGAACCCGATGTCCACTGCCGCGCCAGGTGCCTTGCCGTTGCGTAACTCCTCGCGTATGCGCTCGAATACTAGTACGTTCGAGTCCACACCCATGCCGATCGTTAATATGACACCCGCGATTCCCGGCAAAGTGAGCACCGCGCTGGTCCAAGCCATGAACGCGACCAAGATCACCAGGTTCAGCAGCAGCGCCACAACTGCATTGACGCCAGACAGCCGGTAATAGATCACCAAGAAGACCATCACCACGATCAAACTGCCGATCGATGCGCGCACGCCTTCGCGAATCGAATCCGCTCCCAGAGAGGGGCCGACGGTCGCTTCTTCCAGGTAGCGGATCGGCGCAGGCAACGCTCCGGCGCGCAGGACCAGCGCCAGGTCTTGCGCAGACTGTTGGCTGAAATTACCTGTAATCTGGCCGTGGTCGTCGATCCGCCCTTGAATTACCGGCGCGGAGTACACTTTGTTATCCAGCACGATGGCTAGCCGCTTACCGATATTGGTCTCGGTGAACGGGCCAAATCGGGCTGCGGATGCTGACGAAAGCGTGAAATCGACCTCATATTGTCCGGGATTCGAGGTGCTTGGCTGCGGAGTGGCACCGCGAAGGTCCTGACCGGTCACGATCGGCGCGCGCCCGACGAGATAATAAACCTGCGACTGTCCGGGCGCGCTGTTCTCGCCCTCGGGATTTCCCGGCATAATCTGCGTATCCGGCGGCAGCACGCCATTGTGCGCGGCCAGCGCTGCTGCTTCCGAGGGATATGCTTGATCGTCGACCAAAAGCTTCAGCTCGAGCTGCCCGCCCGCTTGAATCACCGATTTCGCGCGCGTTGGGTCGCCTTCGCCCGGCAACTGCACGAGGATTTCGTTTTCGCCGCTTGGACCGGTAAGGGCGATTTGCGGTTCCGTGAGCCCGAGCGCATTGATACGCCGCGTAATCGTCTCAAGCGCCTGGCTCATTACCTGCGAATGCAAGTCAGCGACGGAGGAAGGCTTCATCGTCAAGATGTAGCTGTTTTGCGCGCCGGCCGCTGGAGCGACGCTCCAATCTCCGAACTGGTTGTTTACGATGTCCTGAAAGGAGCTGTACGCATCGGGATTGATGTTGCGGACTGAAATGTGCGTGTCATCGACGCGGCCGATTTCTCCAGTGGGCGAAAGCACGTTCTTGCTTTGCAATTGTTTGCTAAGGTCGTCGACCGCCTCGTCGCAACGCTGCCCGATCGCCTTCTGCACCTCGACTTGCAGCACCAGGTGGCTGCCGCCCTTCAAATCCAAGCCGAGCGTTATTCGGTGCGCTAGATTTTGCCTGATTTGGGAGACCGAGGTCGGAAAGGCGGGTAGCCCCAGCACGCCGTAGAGACACAGAATGACCACGGCGCCGATAAAAGTGAACTTCCACTTTAGCTGGGAATTCATGCGGACTTGCCAATCTCCTTGCTCTCAGGCTGGAGTCCTGAAATCGCACTGCGAGAAACTTTGATCTTCACTTGTTCGGCTATGCGCAGCTGCACGCTGTCCGGTTCGAGCCCAACGATCGTTCCGTAAATGCCGCCGTTGGTAATTACCTTGTCGCCGTTCTTCAAGCTCTTAAGCATTTCGGCGACCTTTTTCTGCCGCCTCTGCGCAGGCAGGATCATCAGAAAATAGAAGATCACCATGATCAGAATGAGCGGGAGAAACAGCGCGAAACCACTAGACTGCGACGACGATTGCAGCGCGAGGACAAGCGTCCCCGGGATCAATGCTCCTGTTATAACGAACATCTCGTGTTTTCCGCCGCCGTTTACCCGCCAGGACCAGCGGGTTTCGATGTTTTCGCCAATTATGCTGCCCTGCCCTTTGCCCACCGCCCGCTTGGGTTTGCCTATGTGAGGCGTGCCTGAAGGTCAGAGCGGAACCTTTCGAGGTTCCCAAAACGAATAGCCTCCCGAATTTTGCGCATGGTGTCAAGGTAAAAGTAGAGGTTGTGGTGGGTGTTCAAGATGACCGCGAGAAATTCCCCAGTGGAATACAAATGCCGCAAATAGGCACGCGAATATCTCTGGCACACGCGGCAATCGCAGTTCTCATCCAACGGGCGTGCGTCCCGGGCGTACCGCGCGTTTCGGATCAGCACCCGGCCGTGCGATGTAAACAGGCAGCCGTGCCGCGCGCTTCGCGTGGGCAGAACGCAATCCATCATGTCGATGCCCAGCCGGACGTAATCGACAATCTGCTCCGGCATTCCGACGCCCATTAAATACCGAGGTTTATCCACGGGCAGCACCGCGGCCGCCGCATCCGTCATGTCACAGGTGACCGCGTGCGATTCGCCCACGGCAAGTCCGCCGATTGCGTAGCCGGGAAAATCGAGATCGACGACCGCCGAGCCGTTCTCGCGGCGTAGATTTGCGTGCGTACCCCCTTGCACGATGCCGAAAACCATTTGCCGCCCGGAGTTTCCGTGCCGCTCAAAAAAATCGTGCGACCGCCGCGCCCAATCGAGCGTCCGCTGCGCGGCTACTCGCGCGCACGCTTCCGAGGACGGCGCTTCGATGCACTCGTCCAGCACCATGCAAATGTCGGAACCCAGAGCGATTTGAATTTCGAGCGCCTTTTCCGGCGAGAGAAAATGCTCCGAACCGTCGAGGTGAGAGCGAAAAGTGACGCCGTCATCGGTCACTTTTCGCAGCGCGCTGAGACTGAAAACCTGGTAGCCGCCGGAATCCGTCAAAATCGGCCGCGGCCAGGACATGAACTCATGCAGCCCGCCGAGTTCACGAATCAGTTCGTGCCCAGGACGCAGATACAGATGATACGTGTTGGAAAGCAGAATCTGGACGCCGAGTTCTTCGAGATCCTGTTGAGTCTGTCCCTTGACCGTGGCCGCCGTGCCGACAGGCATGAACGCAGGCGTCTCAATCGTTCCGTGCGGCGTCGTCAAACGCCCCAATCGCGCGCCACTCGGATCGGTGGCGAGAATCTCAAACTGAAATGCCATCCGCGAAAGTGTATCAGGAGAACGCCGCGGTCGCTCCCACCTTGACGACGACCCAGATAAGCCATACCACGAAAATGGAAACGAACGCCTTACCGGTCGTCAACTTTCGTGGCGCGGCGACGCCAAAGCCGATGGCCAGCAGGAACATTTCCCAAAATGTGAAAATGTCGATGGAGCTCAGCAGCATGACTTTCCATCGGGCCGCATCGGATGCAATGAACGCGCTGGCGTTTGCCACCACAATGTTCTGCAGGTCCACTGTCGCGGGATCCTTCAACGAAATGATCACGATGCCGAGTAAGCTCGAAATAATACCCGGCACCCACGCGTACGAGGCGATACTTAGTGCGGTTTTGAACTTGATCTGCGTGCCATGCAGCAGGTTGAACATCGCCAGCAGAATCGCGGCGATCACCACGATGACAACGGGAATTGCGATCGCCACTTCGCCATAGACGAACGGAGGCGTGTACTTCAGCGCGACGGCCATCTGCCGCTGCTGTTGCTGCGGACTCAACTGCTGGAATCTAGAATTGGATGCCATCTGTTTCTGCAGATAGGCTGGCCAGCCGCCCCGCTTGTCAAAGATACCGACCACGACCATGGCCAATACGACCAAGAGCACAATCGGCAGCCACCAAGTAGGCCGCCGGACAATCGATTGAAATGTCGCTTTGGGATTAAACAGTACTCCGAATACGCGGCTGATCGAATTCGACTCCGATTCCGGCGCCGGCGCGGGCGAAACGCTCGTGCTGGTCATATATCCTCCAGTCGACGCAATGGGGGGTGGTTTGCTGCCAGATTCTACGCACAATTCCCCGAGAATGTTTCGCAGGTGTTCGGAGTCTTTCGGATGGGGGCGAAATCAGCGTGTCAGCACGCGGGTCATATGTGGTGAAACCAGCTCGTACCGTATGCCTCGCCAACGCGTTCGCCGGCTGAGCAGCGACACGATGAAATTCCACGAAAACAGGAACGGCACGAGCGGCGCCAGTGCCGTCCACGCCCAGCTCCACTGATTCAGCTGCGGCTTCCATTCCGGCAGAAGATCGAGAACGGCGACTGTCCGGATCGCGCCTTTCATCGCGGCCAACAGTGGGACGACCAATGCTATGAGCAGCAAATTGAACCACGGATCACCAGCCACGATGCTAGCGAGGATCACGAACATGGCGTAGAGGAGCGTAAGCGAATAACTGACGTGGGCAGCCGCTCCCAGAATCCAGCGCTTGGTCGAATAAACGCGCGTGAGCAAAATCTGCCGGTTCGTGAACTCCAGCAGGCTCGTGCCGGTCCACGGATGCGGCGTGGCGGCCAGGCATTCGGCGCAGAAAACGATCGAGCGCCCCGCGGCTTCGAGAGCATTCGTCAGCGCAAAATCATCGCTCACCGCGCCGCTCCAGGACTCGAGGACGTTTACGTCGTCAAACGTCTTCTTGCGAATGGCCGTTCCGCCACCCCAGCAGAAATTATCGCGTGGCTTTCCGAGCATGGTGGCCACGGCTGCATTCCATGTGGATGCCATGGCGCTGGCGAACCCGCCCTCGCCGTTGCGTCGGCTCGGAATAATCCATCGGTACGCCGTGGTTGCGCCAATGCGCGCGTCCTGCAAAGGGGCGATCAGCCGGCCGAGCCACTGGCGGCCGAGCCGCACGTCCGAATCGACGAACACCAGTACATCGAAGTTTTCCGGCAGCGATTCGACGGCTCGCCGGAGGTTAAACACTTTTTCGCCGCAATTCTCCGCCGGCCCGGCAACTACGATATGCACCGGGCGCTGGCTTGCCGCTTTTACTTTCTCGATGGTCTTTAGTGCCGGATCCAGGCTCGTGGCCAGCGAAAAGTAAATTTCATAATTTGGGTAATCGAACCGCGTGAACGCCGAGAGATTTTCTTCCAGACCGGGTTCGGTTCCTTTGCAGGGGCAGATCAATGCTGCCATCGGAGTATAAAAGCCGGAATGGGAGCTTAGGCGCTTCCGCACCATCTGGTACCAGGAGAAGCCATCCCACAGCGAATAAACTCCCAGGGCGATTTGCAGCACGATCAGAATGTAGAAGAGGTCGACCACAAGACGAGATTAGCAAGGTACGGCACACTGAGGCGGCCGCTCCGGGCGTTCCGTTATCAAAATTGCACTGGCGGAACGCGCGGCTCAATTGCTCCGGCGGCGGGAGAATACAACGCGGAGCACGCGGTCTGCGGCTCGCTGCAGCTCCAGTTCGAATTTTCCCGCGTCGCGGCGTGCCTGCTCCATCATCGAAGGATCGAGCAGCAGTCCTACGCGATCGACGAAGGGCCCGGAAGCCGGGGAGCGGCGGCTACCCGCCGTGCTGCCGCGGGACGCGTGAACCGACAATCTTTCGTAGAGCTCCAGATCCCGCCAGAATTCTTTCGCGTCTTCTTCCGTCCATCGCATCGCTTGTCCGAGCGCCACGAAGAACTCCTCGCGAAAGAGATCGAGAAACGGAATGGCCAGCTCAAGATTCGGCTGTCGTTTGTGCTTCGCCGCTCGCGATGAGGCCTTCCCTCGGCGAGCAGCCCCTCGCCTCTGGGTCGTGCGCACCGCCACGCTCACCTTCAACCGCGCAGGCAGTGCGGCCTCGATGCGAAGAACCATGGCCAGAATCGCTTCCCGCCGGATTCGGGAGAGCTGCTCGCGATAGAGATAAGGATGGTCGGCGCGACCGGGACGCCGATGTTCAGCGGCGTATACGTCCAAAAAACGCGCGACCATTTCGTCGCGATCGAGCGCCGCCAGCAACAGTCCTGCGGCCTCGCGCGCGCGCACAACCAATTCTCGAGGACGGTACGGCATCGAATCTATGCTGTACGCGATTGTCTCCGGCGCTGCAACTGGAAACCCGAGCACGTGCGCGGAAAAGAAAAAGGCCCGGACTCGCGCCCGGGCCTTGGTTCGCTTTACCGCGCCATCGTGGTTTGCAGTTCAGCTCCCGCTCAGTGCACCGGGCTCGTGAACGGCCGATCCTCGCCGCGCGATCCGCCGCTCTTCATTGCGCGTGCCGCCTCCTCGAATTTGCCGAGCGCAATTTCGAGCACTTGATCGACGCTCCGCACGAAGTGGATCTGCACGTCCTCCAGTACTTCGGCCGGCAGATCTTCCTTCACGTTCGGCTCGTTCTCCGAAGGCAGAATCACCTCGCGGATGCCGGCCCGTTTTGCCCCGAGCACCTTTTCCTTCACGCCGCCAATCGGCAGCACCACGCCGGTGAGCGAGATTTCTCCCGTCATTGCCACGCGAGGCCGCACTGGCCGGCCGGTGAGCAAGCTCACCAGCGCTGTGACCATCGCAATTCCCGCCGATGGCCCGTCCTTCGGGATCGCGCCGGAGGGCACGTGGATGTGCAAGTCGTACTTGCGGAAGAAATCTGCATCGATGCCGTAGCGGTCGGAGTTCGCGCGCACCCACGTCAATGCCGCGCGCATCGACTCCTGCATCACCTCGCCCAGGTGCCCGGTCATGGTGAACTGCTTGCCGCCGCGCATCTTGCTGGCCTCGATGAACACGATATCGCCGCCCACGGGAGTCCACACCAGCCCGACGGAAACGCCGGGCTTTTTCACGCGCTCCTCGACCTCCTGTTCGAGCCGGAACTTCGGGACGCCGAGCACTTCGCGGATCACGTCCGGTGTAACCGTCAGCTTGTCGGTTTTGCCTTCGGCCATTCGGCGCGCTTGCTTGCGAACCAGTGTTGCGATTTCGCGTTCCAGGTTGCGCACGCCTGCCTCTCGCGTGTAGTGGTGAATCAGGTCGTGCAAAGCCTCGTCGGTGAATTCGATTTGTTCGCCGAGCTTCAGCCCGTGTTCTTTGGCCTGCCGCGGAATCAAGAACCGGTTCGCAATGTGGGCCTTTTCGACTTCCGTGTAACCCGGCAGCTCGATAATTTCCATCCGGTCGCGCAGCGGCTCCGGGATCGGATCGAGCCAGTTCGCCGTCATCACAAAGAGCACCTTGGAGAGGTCGAACGGCACATCCAGATAATGATCGCGGAACGTGGAGTTCTGCTGCGGGTCGAGCACTTCCATCAACGCCGCGGAAGGGTCGCCGCGGAAGTCGCGCCCGAGCTTGTCCACTTCGTCCAGCATGAGCACCGGATCGATTGTTTCGGCGCGGCGAATTCCCTGGATAATCTGCCCCGGCAAGGCGCCGATGTAGGTGCGTCGATGGCCGCGAATCTCCGCCTCGTCATGCATTCCGCCCAGTGAAATGCGGACGAATTTGCGCCCTGTGGCGCGGGCGATGGACTGCCCGAGCGAAGTCTTGCCGACGCCCGGCGGCCCGACGAAGCACAGAATCGGACCTTTCATACCGGGCTGGATTTTCTTCACTGCCAGATAGTCCAGCAGCCGTTGCTTCACTTTTTCCAGGTCGTAGTGATCTTCGTCGAGAATCGTCTGCGCCTTCGCGATGTCGATCTCCTGCTCGCTGGTCGCCGAAGTCTTGCTCCATGGCAGTGCCGTCATCCATTCGAGGTATGTGCGCGACACCATGTACTCGGCCGAAGCCGGCGTCATTTTCGAAAGCCGCTTCAGCTCGCGTTCGCACTCCTTTTTGGCCTCCGCGGACATCCCCGATTCTTCCACCTTCTTCCGGAGTTCTTCGACCTCCGACTGGCCGTCCTCGGACTCGCCGAGCTCCTTCTGGATGGCTTTCATCTGCTCGCGAAGCAAAAACTCGCGCTGGCTTTGGCTGACCTGCTCCTGCACCTGTTCGTGAATCTTGTTCCGAAGCTGCAGCACTTCCTTTTCCTTGGTCAGCTCACTGATTAACGTCTCCAGCCGCTTGCGGACATTGAACGTCTCCAGCAATTCCTGCCGCACCATGGTGTTGAGCGACGGCAGCGTGGCCGCCACAAAGTCCGCCAGACGCGAAGCCGAATCGATGTTCATCGCCTCCGTCTGCAAGTCGTCGGAAAGCTGTGGCGAGCGCGCCACAACTTCGCGGAACAGCTCTTGGACGTTGCGCTCGAGCGCCGTCAGCTCGGCGTCGCGCTGGTCTTCGAGATCCGGCTCCGACTGCACACGCGCGCGCAGAAACGGCTTGAGGCCTACCACTTCAAGCACGCGTATTCGCTGCAGCCCCTCCAGAAACGCGACCACGTTTCCGTTGGGCATTCGCACCATCTTGTGCACCTTCGCCAGCGTACCCACGCTGTGAAGGTCCGATCCGGTAGGCACTTCCACGCGTGGGTCAAGCTGGGCCACAACGCCCAGCAATTTTTCCTGTCCTTCCAAAGAATCGAGCAGCGCAAGTGAGCTTTCTCGCCCCACTGGCAACGGCATCACCGCTCCCGGGAACAGTACCGTATCCCGCACGGGAAGGATGGGAAGCTCGTCTGGCACATTCCTGAGTGTTGTCACAATGACCCCCCTCGACCGGCTGTGTCCAAAACCCAAGGTAAGTCGGCTCAAACAGCCCTTCCGGCTACCTTTTAGCCTTAGATGCCGAATAAAGTGAAATGGCTTCCTCTATTCGCTGAATATTGTAAAGGAACCTTAGCATAATGCACTCATGTTATGCAAGCTCTAACCGCATTCCGTCCACAACCTCCAATCCATCGGACTAGAAAGGAGTTCCTTTTCATCATCATTGTTCTCGCGTGAGGTCCTTTACCAAGTCCAATGCCTGTTCGCGGGTTTCTAAGCCACCGTTCAGCTGGGCCTCCTCGACGGCGTCCAGAAGCGTTTTGAAACTCGGACTCGGGCGTAAGCCCAGCGCAATCAAGTCGTTCCCGGAAATTAACCTGGGCGGTCGTACCTGCTCGGGTGGGGTTACTCGCAAATATTGCCGCACGAACTCATAATTCTCGAGATGCCCATGGCTCGATGAGCAATCCAGCCGGTGCAGCTCCAAGTGCTCATCGAAGCTCCCAAGGCGAACGAATCGCTTTAGCGTGGCGGGCTTCATCTGCAGCACGTCCTTGAATCGCATGTGGTTGGATACCAGAGCCGCCACCTGCGACGCTTCGTGATTTGAAAATCGGAAGCGCCGGCATATCTGTTCCGCCATTTTGGCGCCAATCTCGGCGTGCTCGTCAAAACGGATCCGTCCTTCGGGTCCGGATGGTGGCGTGAACGTGGGCGGCTTGCCCACGTCGTGAAGCAGCACCCCCCATGCCAACGTAGGCGAGGCTCCGGCAGATAGTTGCCCGATCATCCGCAAGGTGTGAATCCATACGTCCCCTTCCGGATGGAACTGCGGCGGCTGCTGGACCCCTTTCATCGCCGCTACTTCGGGCAAAAGTTGCGGCAGGAGCCCGGTTTCATCCAGCAGCTCAAACGCCCGGCTCGCAGCGCCTTCGGTCAGCAATTTCGTAAGTTCGTCGCGCAAACGCTCGGGAGACACCTGATGGATGTCGCCGGCCAATTTCGAGACGGCCGCGAACGTTTGCGCCTCGATGCGATAGCCGAAGCGCGCCGCGAACCGCACCGCCCGAATCATGCGCAGCTTGTCTTCGTGGAAGCGGTCTTCTGCCCGGCCGATTGCGCGGATAATTCCCGCCTCCAGGTCTTCGCGGCCGCTGACGAAATCGAGCACCAGGTCCGTTGCCGGGTCGAGCAGCAGGGCGTTGATCGTGAAGTCCCGCCGCTTCACGTCCTCCTCGGCCGACGAGGTGTAAACAACGTGATCGGGATGGCGGCCGTCGGAATACCCAACGTCCGATCGAAAGGTCGCCACTTCCACCTGCGGCGAATCGCCTTCGCGATCATCGTCCCGCACGATAATCACTCCAAACCGCGCGCCTACGGCCAAACTATGCGGAAACAGTTGCTGCACGCGATCCGGCTGCGCATCCGTCGCCACGTCGAAATCTGCCGGTTGGCGCCCGAGCAGAATGTCCCGCACGCATCCGCCCACGAGATACGCCTGATGCCCGCCGTCTCGGAGACTCCGGCAGATTTTCTCGGCGAGTTGGCGCGCCTCATTCACTCTGGCCACCCGCTTTCGCGCCGTCCGCGATTTCCGAGCGAACCGCCCAGTTGCACTTTATCGAATCCGAATTTATCGCGCAGCTTATCGGCGGCCTGAGCCAGGCGTTGCAGTTTTTCGCGGCGCTCCGGCTCCAGCAGATCCATCTGCTGTGCTCCATGCGAAAATGACGACAGCGCCACGCCAACCAGTCTCAACTTGGCCGTCCCGTTCCAGGCGCCGGTGAAAAGTTCGCGGACCGTTTTCAAGAACATTGAATCAAGGCTCGAGGGCTCCGCAATCGAATGGCTGCGCGTAAACGTCGTAAAATCCGCATAACGCAGCGTCAGCGTCACGGTCCGTGCGTATAGCCCCGCATCACGCAGCCGCTTCGACGCCTTTTGACACAGAAAGCTCAGCGTCGATTCCAGCTCGCCGCGGTCATCCGTATCCTCGCCAAACGTTCGGTTGTGCGAAATGGACTTTGGCTCCGCATCGATGAAGAACTCGTACGAATCGATACCGCGAGCCTTGTGGCAGAGCGCCGTGCCCCAGCGGCCAAATTCGCGCTCGAGCCGCTCAAGCGGGACGGCCTGCAATTGCGCCACGGTTTCAATCCCGAGCGCTTTCAGCGCAGCTTCGGTCACCCGCCCGATACCCGGGATTCGTCGCACGGAGAGCGGCGCGAGAAACGCACCTTCGCTTCCCCCGGGCACCCAAACGAGCCCGCGCGGCTTGGCCTGATCGCTCGCCACCTTCGCGACCAGGCGCGCCGATCCGAGTCCGCCCGAGCACGGCAGGCCGGTGGTGGACGTGATATCTCGTAATACCTTGTGCGCCGCGCAAAGCGGCGGCCCGTGCATGCGTTCCGTACCCGTTAGGTCGAGATACGCTTCGTCGATCGAAGCCATCTCGACGATTGGCGAGTACTTCCCCAGAACCGTCGCCACGCGATCGCTCCATTCGGCGTACAGATCGTGATGCCCGTCGAGAAAAACCCCATCGGGACAGAGCTTCGCCGCCGTTCGCAGCGGCATCGCCGAATGGACGCCGAACCTGCGCGCCTCGTAGCTCGCCGAAGTGACCACACCGCGCTGATCCCGTTGCCCGCCCACAATCACCGGCAAGCCCTTCAGTTCCGGCCGCGTAAGCAGCTCGACGGACACGAAGAACGCGTCCATATCGACGTGCAAAACGGAAGTCGCGCTATCAGGCGAGGCGGCAGGGAGAGATTCGTGCTTAGCGCGGAATTGAGCCAGCTTCGGCATCGGAGTGGCGCTCCGCTCGGGCGCCGGTTTCCCCGAAATCTACTTCGGGTCGCGTGCGCGCTCTGCGGCGATTACGCGCGGTATGCCCGCCAGGTCGTTCGTCACGCTGACGTTCACCCAAACGCGCTGGCGCGACAATATCGCGCGAACGCCGTCCGCGCAATTGTAGCCCAATTCGAGCACCACGATTCCGCCAGGCGCGAGGAGTTCCGCGGCTTGTTCGATCAGCCGCTCGTACAGTTCGATTCCCGTTGGTCCCGCGAACAAAGCGGCGGCCGGTTCGTGCTCGCGGACTTCGCGCGGAAGGTCTTGCGCCTCATTCCTCGCTACGTAAGGAGGGTTGCTGACAATGAGATCGAAAAGCTGTTCGCCGCGGCGCGATTCGCGCGGCCGTTCGAGCATCTCGCCCAGCAGATCGGTGCGAATAAACTCGATTCGCTCATTCACCCCGTGCCGCGCCGCGTTGCGCCTCGCCACCTCGAGCGCGTCTTCTGAAATATCCGTAGCGACGATCTGCGCGTGCGGGAGTTCGTGCGCCAGCGCCGCCGCGATACATCCGGAGCCCGTACCCACATCGGCGATCCGCGACCGAGGCGTTGGCGCTCCCGTGCGCATGTTGATTCTGATTCCTCGCTCCTCGCCGAGCCGCTCGAGCGCAACCTCGATCACGTGCTCGGTCTCAGGCCGCGGTATCAATACCGCCGGGGTGACCTCGAACTCGAGTCCCCAAAATTCCTGCTTGCCCGTCAGGTACTGAGTCGGCTCACCCGCCGCGCGCCGCTCCAGCAAACGGAAGTACGTTTCGGCTTCGGCGGCGGTCAGCACCACCTCTGGATGCGCGTAGATCCACGCCCGATCATGCCCCAAGGAATGCATCAGCAGAAGTTCCGCCGCTAGCGTTGGCGACGGCACACTCGCTTCTCTCAGACGTGCCATGCCCTCGCGAAGCGCCGCACGAACTTCCGCCGTCGCTGATTTCCCCGTGCTCGAATTGGCTGCCGATGTTGCCACTGCAATCACGCGAAGTTTCGAACCGGCGGTTACGCCGCCGTCAGCTCCTGCTTGAGCCGCTCGGATTCATAATGCGTCACGAGCGCATCTACCAGCGGTCCGAGCTTCCCCTCCATCACCTGATCGAGCTGATGCAGTGTGAAATTGATGCGGTGATCCGTCACGCGATTCTGCGGAAAATTGTACGTGCGAATTTTTTCGGAGCGGTCGCCCGTCTTGATCTGCCCGCGCCGTTCGGCTGCCTGTGCTTCGTGCTGTTTCTCGCGTTCCATTTCGTACAGCCGCGCCCGCAGCACGCGCATCGCTTTGGCCCGATTCTTGATCTGCGATTTTTCGTCCTGTTGCGACACCACCAGCCCGGTCGGTATATGCGTGATGCGCACCGCCGAATACGTCGTGTTGACGGATTGCCCGCCCGGCCCGGACGAGCAAAACGTATCCACGCGCAAATCTTTCGGATCGATTTTGATGTCGATCTCTTCCGCTTCGGGCAGCACCGCCACCGTCGCCGCGGACGTATGAATCCGCCCCTGCTGTTCGGTGGCCGGCACGCGCTGCACACGATGCACGCCGCTTTCGTATTTTAGCCGCGAATAGACGTTTCGCCCTTGAATCGACGCCACAATTTCTTTCACCCCGCCGATCGGCGAAGGCGAGCTCTCCAGCACTTCCGCGCGCCAGCCCTGCGATTCGGCGTACCGCGAATACATCCGGAAAAGCTCCGCCGCGAATAGCGACGCCTCGTCTCCGCCCGTGCCGGCGCGAATTTCCAGAATGACGTTCTTTTCGTCGTTGGGATCCTTCGGCACCAGCAGCAGCTTCACGTCGCGCTCCACCACCTCCCGCCGCGATTCGAGCGAACGCAACTCCTCGTGCGCCAGCTGCTTCATCTCCGCGTCATCGCCTTCCGTCAGCAAGTGCTTCGCGTCTTCGATTCCTTTCTCGATCTCTTTCCACTCGCGGTACTTGTTGACGATCTCCGCGAGTTCGGAATGCGTCTTGGCAAGCTTCTGGTACCGCGATGCGTCTCCGAGAATCTCCGGCGAGGATATCTCGCGCGTAATCTCGTCGTAACGCGATTCAATTTCATCCAGCTTGGCGAATAAAGTCACATTCGGCATGGCGAAGCCTCAATGGGTCGCTGCGAAGAAACATAGTTGGTCGAAATGCGTGAATCGGCGTGTGAGCAGCGTCCGAATCGGACGGGA
>JAGWRH010000118.1 GCA_028876695.1 Acidobacteriota bacterium
CTGCGGATCGAGCACGACGCGCGCGGCAGAGTAACGGGCGTGGTGTACGCGGATAATAAGGGAAGACAGCACCGGCAGCGGGCGCGCATCGTGTGCGTGGCGGCGAATGCGATCGAAAGCCCGCGGCTGCTGCTGAATTCCGAGTCCGGCATGTTCCGGCAGGGGCTGGCGAATTCGTCCGGGCAAGTGGGCCGCAATTACATGAAGCATACGACCGGCACGGTCTTCGCGGTGTTCGATAAGCCGGTGCACATGTACCGCGGGACGGCGCAATCGGGAATCGTGATGGACGAGGCGCGGCTCGATGCGTCGCGCGGATTTGCGGGCGGATATCAGATGGAGCTGCTGCCGCAGGGGCTGCCGAGCTTCGCGCAAAACGTAATTCCCGGCGGATGGGGACGCGAACGCGCGTGGGTGCTCGACCGATACGCCAACGTGGCAGGACTCTGGATCATCGGCGAGGATTTGCCGCAGGAGACGAATCGAATTACGGTCGATGCAAACAAGAAGGACCAGTTTGGCATGGGGATTCCCAACGTGCATTTCGACGATCATCGGAACGATGCGGCACTGCGCGAACACGGATACAAGCAGGGAGCCGCGCTGTACGATTCGATCGGCGCGAAGAAGATCGTCCGAGTGCCGCCGTATCCCTCGACGCACAACATGGGCACGAACCGGATGGCGGAAAACCCGCGCGACGGCGTGGTGAATCGCTACGGGCAGAGCCATGACGTGAAGAACTTATTTGTGTCGGATGGGAGCCAGTTTCCATCGAGCGGCGCGGAAAATCCGACGCTGACGATCGTCGCGCTGGCGCTGCGGCAATCGGAGTACATTTCGGAGCAGATGAAGAAGGGCGCGATTTAGTGGAAAAGCGGATCATGCCCGATTCAGGGAGCTCAAGCTGCGTTCAGTGGCGGAATTGGCGCGAATTCTTGCCGTTAAAGCGGGGCTCCGAGGCGCAAATGTCGCCGTGCACCACGACGTTCCTGGCGGCGTAAAATCTTCACCTCTTATTCGACAGCCGGGCACAGAATATCGCGCCGTTAGGCGAAGGCGATGAGGCGGCCGGCGAAGACCAGAGCAATCCAGAGAGCGAGCGATACCCAGGCCCAATTGCGCGCCTGCTGCGGAGCGATCGCAGCGGAGTCCCACTCGACGACGCGGCGATAGATTCCCGAGCGAAAAATCCAAGCGTTGAGTCCCACCAGAGCCAGAAGCGCCAGCGAAACCCAAAAGAAGATGCTGTTGTAACAATCGAGCGGCTCGGAGAGCATGAGCAGCACGCCACTGGCGGCGAGGATGGCGAAACCGGTCCATTTCCACGGGCGGAATTGATCGATGACCTGCGAAACGGGAATATCGCGCATGGTGTAGCCGAGCACGCGCAGATTGCCGATCGCCACCATGCCGCCGAAGAGCGCGATGCTGAGGACGTGTATGCAGCCGAGGACGGGATACGGGTACGGATCTTCGCGAAGGGCGGTGCTGAATTGCGTGTCGCTGAGCCACTGAGCCGCGTCATGTAGCGACATCGCGAAGTCCTTTCAACCCTGCGTTCATTCGCGGCGGTTAATCGTTAACGGCAAAAAAACCGATACTCAGACCGCTGAACATTACGCCGACCCACAGAGCAATGGAGACGAATGCAACCAAGCGGCGCCATCCAACGCCAATCGGCTGCGATTTTCCGGCCGTGCCGCGGACCGCGGTGAAATGAAACAAAAGCGCCGCGGCGAGGAAGTACATTTTCATACGGAACGAGGGATTGTGCAGGTAATCGGGCGGCGAGGCCGTAAACAGATACGGGCCGGTGATGAACTGCACGGCGATTCCGAGATAAATCCAGGGCGCGAGGGCGCGGGCGAGTTGCGCGATCGATTGGCGCGTGAGCACGAGATCCGAGAGCCGCAGGTCCAGGACGGCAACGGTGCCGACCAGTAGCGTGAAGCCGCAGATGTGGATCGATTCGACCAGCGGGAAGACCCATTCCCAGCGGTTAATCGGGTTGAGAGAAATCGAATCCTTCGCCGTCTGAGCCGCGACTTGGGCGATTTCGGCGATCATACTGCGGGAGCCGCCTCCGGCTCGTGAATACGCGAAACGGCGAAATCGGAAGCGTCACACATAGCCAATCGCCCGGCCGGCGAACCCGACACCGGCCCAAAGAACGAGCGAAAGCAGAGCGGCGGAAACGCGCCAGGCGAGAGGCACGCGGCCTTCGCCGGACATCACCACTTTTCGATAAATGGTGAACGTGTACATGATCGCGAGCAGCAGGAAAATCATCTTGTAGCGAAATGCCACGTTGCCGTACATCTTCACCGCTTCGGAAGAAAAGAGGAAAAAGCCTGAAATCAGCATAACCGCCAAGCTCCCGACCATCAGCGGTTGAACGTCGTGAGCGAGTTCGGCGACGGGTTCGTTGGGGAAGCGCAAATTCATCAGCCGCAGATTCAACAGGAGCACGGTGCCACCGAGGACGGCCAATCCCAGCAGATGGCAGATTTCCACGGCCGGAAACAGCCACACGGAATCGCGAACGGCGTGGCCGAAATTCGAATGGAGCGCCCACTGGCAAAAAACCAGGAGCAATTTAGCGGGATGCATCCGAGATCATCTCCTCATGGCGGCGGCAGAGCGTAGGCAATGGCGCGGCCGGCCGCGACGATGGCGACCCACAGCAGGAGCGAGACGACCGCTGCGATTTTCGCCGCGCGCGGCGTCTTAGCGGCCAAGTCCCATTCCGCCACCTTTTTGCGGATGGTGGCATTGAAAATCAAGACGTTCAGTCCCGCGAAGACGAGCAGGATCATTTTAATTTTGAAAAAGATCGTGCTGTAGAAGCTCAGCGGGTCGCCGGAGAAGAGGAGCACGCCGCTTACGATCATGACGGCAAATCCCCACATCAGGTACGGATTGAATTGATCCAGCACCTCGGAGACGGGCCGCTTGCGCATGACGACGCCGAGCAAGCGCAAGTCGAGCAGCACGGCGAAGCCCAAAAAGAGCGTGAGCGTGAGGACATGAGTGCTTTCGACGATGGGCTCGGCCAAAATCGAACCACGCATCCACTGGCTGAAATGGGTGGCATCCAACCACCGCAGGAAATTGGTCAAAAACATTACACGTCCTTCGGGACCCGCGGGATTGGAGCGGAGGCGGCGAGGACCGGAATCATCGGGCTTCGCAGGGTGAGGGATTCCACTTCGAGCCGCCGGGCTCCTTTTTGAACTGCGAACTGGTGATGAACGGCTGCGTGAGGTACTTGGGATCGTTGACGATCGACGTGACGACCAGCCATGTGTCGCCGTTTGGCTCCGAAAAACTGTCGAAATATTCTTCCAACGTCGTATCCGCGCTGAATGGCACGCCATTCTTGCGCAAATAACCCGGGCGCAAGTGCGTGGTGATCACTTGCAGGTATCCTTCCGGCGCGCGCGGCTGCGCGGCGCCAAGAACAGTGGTGGGTAAGCGAAACATCCCGCCCTGCTTGAGACCCTCCCAACTGGCAACGGAATAGCCCTGGAACGAAGGCTGCGCACCGGCGGGCGCTTCGCTATTGAAGTGTAGCAGCCGAGTCTGCGTGCCGGCATCGGTATCGACGCGAAGAGTGTTGTCGTCAACCCAGGAGATGTGCAGGCGAGTGGGGACGCGCATGAGCGCCGGAGCGGCATAGGACTTGCACTGCTCGCCCGCGGCGATATCTTTTGCGGGATCCCATCGATCGGCCAGCTCTTTGCCGGCCGAATTGAGCGGAATGCTGGCGTAATCGCCCTTGTCGGGGGTAATCATGCGCCAGCGCCAGTCTTCGGTGACGACGGAGACCCAATAGCCGGTGAAATCCTGCGGCGCGATGGCGCGAGGATTTACCGGCGGAGCCGGAGGGGGATAACCGCCGAACTGGGCACGGGCGCACGTGGCAAAAACGAAAGAAAAGGCCGCGAGGACTAACGCAAACGGCAGAGTACGCCTCAACCAATTTCCGCGAACCATGCTCCTCCCCCTCAATGACCCCATCGGGCGCATGCGCCCGCCTGAGCCACGCGTGCCTCAGAGCGCCAGCACTCAAACAACTTTCGCTGGAAGCAGCGTTCCAGCGAAACCGGCTACATGATCACGCCTTCCCACTTCCAACCGTCGGACGGCCGAACGATCTTATGC
>JAGWRH010000119.1 GCA_028876695.1 Acidobacteriota bacterium
CGCGGTCGCCATGCATCGCATCTTCCAAGCCGTCCCGACCGATGAAGAGGTCGCCGTCGATGCCTGGAATCGGGGCGTCGGCGACCACGAAGCCGTAACCGTCCCGATGCGCAACGATGCGGCCGGAGACGACATTCGGATCGCGAACTGGGACGCCACCAGGCTGCCGGAACGGCGGAGTTTTCTGCGCCGAGGCCGGAACTTCCGCTGCGCGGGGTGCGGGCGCGCGCTGACCTGCCGGTCGCGGCTGTTGTTGCTGCATAGGCTGATGTTTGCGTCCAGCGAGGCGATAGCGCCCGCCGCGGAACTCTTCGACATCACCGGCGCGAACGAGCTTTTCGAGTATGCGCGGAAGGTAGCGTCGCCCGCGGTGTCGGAGGCCCATGCCGTGGGCTATCCGTCGAATACTGGCGGACTCGGAAAGTTTTGCCAGGAACGCGAGCACTTCTTCGCGTGTGACTCCTTCTTCGCGCTGCGGCTGCTGGAGAGGAGGACGCTTGTGTCTCATGGTCAGGAATGCCGGCGCGAAGCAAGAATCCACGCCTCAAAACGCACACTCACGCGTTGAATATCGCGCGTGGCATCCGCGCTGAAGCCGCGTTCCGCAGACAGGCTAACGGAATTCGCGACGCATGGCAAAGATTTGCCTCCGATTGATGGCGATCATGGCGGAGGCGGGTTGGCGGTCTCGTTGTCCAAAACCACGATTTTGCCATCGGGCTGGCGCGCGAGCGACGGCGCGTACATGCCGAGCAGTTGGCGTTTCCACCACATACCGGTTTCGTGCTTGGCCTTCATGCTGGTGAACCAATACTGATAAATGACCGCACGGACCTCCTTCGGCGGGTCTGAGCCAAATGGATTTTCCGCGAAGAGTTGCAATACGTCGGAATCGTTCGAGAGCAGCCGCTCTTCCGTCCAGACCACGAAGCGGTATTGCGGCCAGGAGCCGAGCGATGCGAACCAAAGATTCCATTCGAAGCGCGGCTGATAGGGCGCGTAGATGCCCGGCGGCGCCGCGGGATTCTGCGGTTTGTAGCGGAAGGGATAGGCGGTCCAGGCGCTGCCATCTTGCGAGCCTTGGAATTCGATTTCGTAGCGCGTGTGAGTCATCACGGCGAAAAGGCCGTATTGATTGGCAATCCGGAATGGTTCGAGCGCTTCTACCGGCGCTTTGGGAAGGTTCGCATTGGGAGAAAACATCCAGAGCAATTTCGCGGAAGTGACATAGAAGATCCACAACATGCAAAATCCGGCGATGGCGATGCCCAGCACGGCGCGCGTATTAGGGGCGACTGCGGCCCCGTTCACCGGCGAGGTGACTGGAGCAGCCGGTTTAGCCGCGGTTTCTTGCTTTTCCGGCCGATCGACTAACGCGCGAATCCGGCGCGGGATCGCCCATTCGACGAATTGGTCGTCGAGAAGCAGGAAGGCGAGTGAGAGCACGATGTAATTCAAAAAGGCGTAGTTTCCCGTGAGGATAATGCAGACTTGAAAAGGCGTGACGATCCAGAAGCAGACGATTCGAAACCGGCGCGGCAAAAAGGTCGCCCAGCAAATCACCAGTTCGACCGCGAACATGAGGCCGACGGTAGCGGCGTGAAACCAGTGCGGCAGATGCTGGACGTACCAGCCGATCCACGTGGGCAGCGGCGAGTTCTGATAATAGTCGTCCATCGCCGTGAAATTCCGCCAGGAGCGGTCGCCGCTCAGGATCTTCACTACGCCGGATTCGAAGTAGATGCGGAACCAGATCCACAGCAGCAGAAATTGGCTGGCGCGGGAAGGCGGTTGGACGCGGCCGAGCCCGGGGCGGATTCCGGTAGCCGCGAGAAAAAGCGACAGAAATCCGGCGGCGAGTAGCATGCCGTCGGATTGATAGTTCGCGAAATCTTGCGCGGCGGCGATGAACGAAAGGAAACAGATAAAGCAGACCGCGAGCGAAGCGCGCGGCCACAAATTGAAAAAAACGAGCGCCGAGGCGATCGATCCGGCCCAACAGACGGCCATCAGCGCGTGGTCGCTCGCTCCGAACCACAACAGCGTAGGCGCGAACCAATAGCGGACCGAGTGCAGCTGCGCCGCGACTGCCTGCAAATAATCGACGGCGGGGAGAATTCCGGACGGGCCGATCAGCCCTTTAATTTGGAAGAAAAACGAGTAGAACGCGGAGAAGTAGATAACCGCAAGCGCCCGGAGGAAAATCCAGCGCGCCCACAAATGCCCGCGACCCGTTCGTTCGCCGGGCGGTGTTTCCGGGCCGAGCAACCAGAAAACAGCCGACTTCAGGCTCTCTTCCACGGCACGCGATTATACGTCCATGGCTAGCGTGAAGCGCGCCGGCACGCATTTCGTACCATCGGGTTCGGCAGACCTAGTTGCGCGGATAGGCGTTGGGCATGGAGCGCAGGAACGCGACGATGGCTTGTGCGTCCGAAGGGGCCATGTGATAGACGTGCATCGGCGGCTGAATCGGGAGGCCGTTGGGGCCGATCCCGTGCTCCAGCACCGTTTCCGCCTCCGCATCCGTAAATCCAGGTAAACCGGCGAGAGCCGGCGCGCGCATGGACCAGTTCGTCATGCGGTGCACGGGCATAATCCAGATCGCGGCGCCTTGCAGACGGCGCGACTCGTCGAGATTGCCGCTGGAATCGCGTGGCGTGTGGCATTCCTCACACATGCCGACGTTTTCGACCAAATATTTACCGCGATCGATCTGCCCCTGGCTTGCAGAGGGCGCTGCCGGCGCTTTCTGCGCATTTTTTTGCGCCTTTTGCGCCGCGGGCGCGGGTTTTTCACGGGACGAGAGGCGTGTGGCGCCCAATCCCGCAGCTAAGACAACGAGCAGGCAAAAAGCGAACGGAAACTTAGCCTTCATCGATCTCGAAACCTCCACTTTGCGCGGAAGACCGCGTAAAACTCCGGAAAGGAATTTAGGATGCAGCGGTTACGCGAGGACGCCGCTATTTTCACCCGCGAAAGTATCGCAAAATCGGCGATTCGCTGTCCATGAGGTTTTTGGATTTTTGCGATTTGCCGCTGAAAGGATCGCGCCGGCCGTTCCGGCTCATGACGGGCGTTGGGGATCAGCGCCCCGGTTGGACGTGTGGGAAAGGCGATCGAGCGCCCAGCGGGCGTGCTCGGATATGAGCGAGTCGGCGGACGCCGCGAGCTGTTCGAGCAGGCGGATGATGCGAGCATAATCCGGTGCGAGTTGCGAAACTCTGGAATTTCCCAGCGCAATACAGGCGTTGCGGACCAAACCGCGCCACTTGGCGCGTTTAACGGCGCTGCGGCGGAAAATTTCGCTGAATTGCGGCTGCGATAGCCCGGCGAGCCATCCGAGTTCGGGGGCGAACAGGGACCTCACATTTTGCGGCAGGCCGGAATCGTTCACGGAATGCACGGGCGGAGTTGTTCGTGATGCCGATGGTTGCTCGATGCAGCCCGCCGTTTCGGGCGTGATTTCGCGAGGCTCAAAGGCGGCGAGCCGCGTGACCGGCGCCTTGCGATTCCAAGGGCACACGTCCTGGCAAATGTCGCAGCCGATCACGGCATTCCCCATCGACGAGCGAAATTCTTCCGGGATAGCTTCACGAAGCTCGATCGTAAGGTAGGAAATGCAGCGCCGGGCATCGAGAACGTAGGGCTCGGGGAAAGCCCGCGTAGGGCACGCGTCCAGGCAGCGCGTGCAACTACCGCAAAGATCGGCGGCCGGCGGTTCGCCGGGCGCGAGCGAAGGTTCCAGATCGAGCGTGGTGATAATCACGCCGAGAAACAACCAAGAGCCGAGCTTTTGGTTGATGAGACATGTATTCTTCGCGAGCCAGCCGAGACCGGCGTATTTGGCGGCGAGCCGCTCGACAACCGGGCCGGTATCGACGTAGGCGCGGGCCTCGAACGGCTCGCCAAATTCATCGCGCATCTGCGCGATTAACGCATTCAATTTCGGAAGGATCGTTTCGTGGTAATCGTCGCCCCAGGCGTAGCGGGAAATCCATCCGCGCGGAGCGCCGCCAGCGTTCGCGGCCCGCAGTTCGGAAGAAAGCGGCGCCGGGGCCCGATAGTTCGTTGCCGTGACGATCACGCTGCGCGTTCCCGCCAAAACGCCGCGAGGGTTCAAGCGGCGCGGGTCGTGAAGATAATTCATCTCGCCGGCATAGCCGCGCGCGAGCCATTCTGGCATGCGGCGAAGCTCCTCCCACTTCGGTGCGTCGAGCGCGGGGACGGCGGGAGGCTTCGGATCCTCGCGGCGAGCGATGTGCGGAGCATCCCCGGGGAAGGCATCCGAACCGAGCGAGGCGACGCCGCAGTGGTCGAAACCAGCGGCGAGCGCGCGCTTTACGATCCACGGAGTTCGTCCAGAAACCCGCATATCCCCATCATGCCCTACCTAGAATGGGTAAACAAAACCGGCCGGCGATCCGGCGCGTGGAACATCTCGCGCAAGCAGCGCGCCGTGGCATTCTGCTTGTAAGCATCGCAGCGGATTGCATACAATCGCGAGATTCACGTGGCACCGGAGAACTGAATGAGCCAGCGGATCGCGGCGAAGATCACCGGAGTGGCGGGGTTTGTGCCGCCGCGGGTGGTCACCAACACGGACATGGAAAAGATGGTGGAGACCACCGATGAGTGGATCCGCACGCGCACGGGCATCCGCGAACGGCATTTTGTAGCGCCAGGCATGGCCTCTTCGCATATGGGTACGGAAGCGGCGAAGCAGCTATTGGCGGCGAAAGGCGTTGATCCGAAAGATATAGAGCTGATTGTGGTGGCCACGGTGACCCCGGACATGTTCTTTCCCGCTACGGCGTGCCTGATTCAGGACCGGCTGGGCGCGAGCAAAGCGTGGGGCTTCGATCTTTCCGGGGCATGCTCGGGATTTTTGTACGCGCTTACGGTCGGGGCGCAGTTCGTGGGCGCGGGGTCGCATAAGAAAGCGCTGGTGATCGGCAGCGACGTGATGACTTCCATCCTCGATTTCAAAGACCGGGCGACGTGCGTGCTGTTCGGCGATGGCGCGGGCGCCGTGCTCGTGGAACCCGCTACGTCGGAATCGGAAGGAATCATCGACTTTGTGAACGAGATCGATGGGTCAGGCGGCTGCAATCTCTACATGCCGGGCGGCGGATCGTTGCACCCGGCATCGCAAGAGACCGTCGAAAAGCGGATGCATTACGTTCATCAGGAAGGCCAGCAGGTATTCAAATATGCGGTGCGCCGCATGAGCGATCTGGCGTGCCAAATGCTCCAGCGCAATGGCCTTTCGAGCCGCGATTTAGCCCTCGTGGTGCCGCACCAGGCGAACCTGCGGATCATTCGGGCGATGCAGGAACGGCTGGGAGTGGACGATTCAAAGGTGATGGTCAATATCGACCGCTACGGCAACACCACCGCAGCCACAATCCCGCTGGGGCTCAGAGACGCGATTGAACAAGGACGCTTGCGAAAAGGGGATTTGGTGCTGCTGATTGCCGTTGGTGCGGGATATACCACCGGCGCGATTCTGTTGCGCTGGGCGTATTAGGCGATGGTTGGGCCACGGGTTTCTGCACCTGTAGCGGAAAATCAGCTACAACCTGCAGTAAGGTTATCGAGGAGGCCGGACTACTGGGCCGAGCTAGCGACATCGGTACTGCTGGAATTTCCAGAGCCGCCGGCTGAACCCTTATCTGTGGCCTCTTTTTTCGCCAAAGCGGCTC
>JAGWRH010000120.1 GCA_028876695.1 Acidobacteriota bacterium
GAGCGACGCCACCGGCCGGCGCCAGGGCAGCTCGGACGACGCCTCCAGCCATTTGGCGTGCTGGTTGAACATGGAGTCCACGATGTGGATGAACGCCTCGTAGCAGGAGAAGAAACCATGCCGCCCGGTGAGCAGATAGCCTTCCAGCCAGCCCTGGCACATGTGCTCGCTCAGAACTTCCAGCACCCGGCCGTTCTTCGACAGGTGTTCATCGACCGGCAGAATCGGCTCCATGAAAATTTTGTCGCTGGCTTCGTAAATCTCTTCCAATCGGTTCGACGCAGTCTCGTCCGGCCCGAACACGCGGAAATTTTTCGACTCGAGGTTGAGCTTCATCACGTCGCGAAGAAACTTGCCCAGCACGCGCGTGCTCTCCGCCACAATCGCACCCGGCTCCGGCACCTCCACGGCATAATCGCGGAAGTTGGGCATCGCCAAGTCTTTCAGCAGCAGGCCTCCATTCGTGTGCGGATTCGAGCCCATGCGCCGGTTTCCCTGCGGCGCAAGCTCCGCCAGTTCCGCCACGAACTTCCCGTTGGCGTCGAATAGTTCCGCCGGACGGTAACTTCGCATCCAGTCATCCAGAATTTTCAAATGTTCTGGGTGCTTGTCGAATTCGGCCACCGGCACTTGGTGCGCGCGCCACGTGCCTTCCACTGGCTTCCCGTCCACCTCCTTCGGCCCCGTCCAGCCCTTCGGCGTGCGCATCACCAGCAGCGGCCAGACAGGTACGTCAGTTTTCTTCTCTTCGCGTGCGCGCTTTTGAATTCCGCGGATCTCCTCGACGATCCCGTCCAGCGTGGCCGCCATTTTCTGGTGCATTGACTCCGGCTCGTGTCCCTCGACGAAATACGTCTTGTAGCCGTACCCCGCGAAGAGTTGCGCGAGATCGGCGTCCTCCATCCGCCCTAGAATCGTCGGATTCGCGATTTTGTAGCCATTCAGATGCAGCACCGGCAGGACAGCTCCGTCTCGCGCTGGATTCAAGAACTTATTCGAATGCCAGCTCGCCGCCAGCGCGCCCGTTTCCGCCTCGCCGTCCCCCACCACGCAGCAAACAACCAGATCGGGATTATCGAACGCCGCTCCGTACGCGTGCGCAATCGAATATCCCAGCTCGCCGCCTTCATTGATTGAGCCCGGAGTTTCCGGCGCCGCGTGGCTTGGCACGCCGCCTGGAAACGAAAACTGTTTGAAGAGCTTGCGCAACCCATCATCGTTTTGCGGAATATTGGTGTAGATCTCGCTGTAGGTTCCTTCGAGATACGTGTTCGCTACCATTCCCGGCCCGCCGTGCCCCGGCCCGCAAATAAAAATCGCGTTGAGATCGTATTTTTTGATCACCCGGTTCATGTGCAGGTAAACGAAATTCAGCCCCGGCGTCGTTCCCCAGTGCCCCAGCAGACGCGGCTTGATGTGCTCGATCTTCAGCGGCTCGCGCAGAAGCGGATTGCGGTAGAGGTAAATCTGGCCGACGGACAGGTAATTCGCCGCGCGCCAGTACGCGTGCATTTTGCGCAGTTCTTCGGAATTTAGCGGCTGCTCGGCCGGAACGAGTTTCGCGGAACCTGCGGAGGCGGGAGATACCATCGGGCTACCCTCGGGTGGGCTGGGCCGGCGGCTTGGACTTTTGCGCCGGCTCGCTCTGCCATTCTACTCCCGCGCCTCACGGGTCGCGCAACACCTCGCCGGGACGCTAAGAGATAGATCTTCATAGCGCCGCTCGTCCTCGGAATGACCAGCGACTGGGTAGCCGTGAAGAACCTCTGCCGCGAACCACGTCGGCGAAGCGGCGGACGCCGCGTTCCTGTCGCTGCACGTCCCTAATATTGCTGCGCGAACTGCCCGCGCAGGATGAACGTCTTATCTTGATCGAGCATCAGCGCCATTCTGTCGCCAATCAGATAGTAGATTAAATTGTACGTCGCCGAAGGAGCGCTCGCCGTAACGGTAGTCGTTCCTCTGCCGAGCGACGATGCGGTTCCCAGCGACACGGCCGAAATCGGATCGCCCGTGAACGTCGCCGTGAAATTGTTAATGTCGATCGACCCCGGCGTCGCCGCGCCCGACGCCAACGAAATTTGTCCGTCGATACTTTGCTGAAACGATGCTGGTGTTGCCCCGAACACGCCCTGTCCAACGAGCCCCAGCGCGAGGCTCTTCGCCCCCACCGCGGGCGACGCCGCCGCGCACCCAGCCGAAGATGGCCCGCACTGCAAATAGGCCGTTCCCGTCGCCACCGCCGCCGGATCGATCTCCAGCATCACCGCCGATCCCAGCGACGTCTGATACACCGCGAATTGTGGCGACGCTGACCCGGCCGCGCACTTCAGAGCGATGCGCCGCAGCGTCGCGTCCAGGCTCGATGTGCAGCTGTTGATCGGCGTATTTAATGTTGTCGTTCCGGCGTTGTTGATGTCCAGCACTCCGCCGGTCGCGCCGCCGCTTCCATTCGACGCAATAATCCCTCCGGCCGCGTACGCGCCGCTCGACGAATTCCCCCCGTACGTGAACGCATAAGTCCCTGCGCTCAAATTTCCGCTTCCCAGCGCGCTCGCCGCTGGCGCGCTGAATAGTTCCCCCGCCACATGCCCGGCGCTATCAATCTCGATCAAATGCATCTGCGTAACGTACGTGTTGTTCGAGGCATCGAGCGCCGTACTTACCGCGTAAAACGCGTACTGGCGCGATCCGCTCGTCGATGTGCTCTGGAGAGTGATGGTCCCGCGCCCGCTGTTCGGATTGCTCGCGTCAAACGCGTAAGTCCCGCTAAGGCTCGCGTCCGCCGCGGAAACCGTTCCGTTGTCGTTCACGTCGATCAGCGTTCCGCTCGCTGATGGAATATTTCCCGCGCCACCTGCCGTGAATTCGCCGGCCATGCCCAGCGGCTTCACGCTTGTGTCCGCTCCCAGCAACCTGAATACATACGGCCCGGTAATCACTGACGGCGAATTCGTAAGCGCGCCGACGCTCTGCTGATCGATCGTTCCTCCACCTGTCGCGTTCGGCCCGGCCAGGATCAGCTCCGCGTGCAGCCCCGTCGTTACCGCGAACCTCCAAACCTCCGTCGTCTGCCCGCGCGTGATGGTTGCTTTACCGCGTCCGTCCGTGCCAATCGAATACGTCCCGGAAATCGGCGCCGCCTGGTCCACACCGTTCAAAAAGCTATCAACGTCCTCGACCCCGCCCGTGATGTGTCCCTGCCCGTCTGCCAGGAAGCTGCCCGCCGCGTCCAGGTGTCCCGACGCATCATTTCCCGTGTACGAAAACGCGTACGGCCCGTTGAGCGACACATCGGAATACACCACTGTGACCGTCGCTGTCGCCGTGCTGCTGCCGTCCTTCGCGGTTACGGTGATGGTTCCTGCCGGCGGAGGCGATGCCGGCGCCGTATAAACGCCCGTCGGCCCAATCGATCCGATCACCGAGGCATCGGTGTTCCCGCTCGCCGAACCGATGCTCCACGTCGCCGCTGGATCCTGCACGCTGTTCAGCAGCGCCGTGAATTGTTGCCTCCCACCCGCCGGCACGGTCGCGGCCGTCGGCGTCACTTGCAGCCCTAATCCCGTCCCCAGCGTCACCGTCGCGGTGTTCGAAGTCGCCGTCGGCGGCGTGGTGGCCGTGGAGTTCGTCTGCGTCACGACCGCGGTGATCGTGATGTTCTGGCTGGGATTGGTGAGCGGCGCCTGATAAACGCCAACGTCCGCATTCGTCGGCAATTGCGAAATCGTCCCCACCGTCGCGTTGCCGCCGGCGGTTCCGTTCACTTCCCAGCTGACGGTGGTCGTTGTGTCCACCGTTGAATCGACCAGATTGATCGTTGCCTGGAACGTGAACTGCGATCCCAGCGGAACCGTCGCACTCGATGGCGCGATGGTTACCGATTTCAGGTTGCTCGACGCGTTCTTGCCCTTCCCGCCGCAACCGCCCATGCTTAGAATAATTGCCAGCACGCCGAATCGCATCCAATGCGTGCCGCGCGGCGCGCTTCGAAAGCTCCCCACCTTATGAAATGGCCAGCCGGACATATTTCGATCGTTCCCCGAATTTCTGCGGGTCATCGCGCGCTTCTCTCTCCCAGGTGCCGACGGCACGTTGTAGTTATTCCCGCTGTCTTGAATGAATTCCCGAAAATCAGGCGATGCCTAGGGTGGCCAGCTTAACTGCGCTTGCAATTTCTCGCAAGCCGCTTGAGGAAGCGGACGAATCAATTTCAATTTAGATCGCGATGATGGCTAGCTTCCCCACCCAGAGACACGCGCCAACACATGTGAACCAGATGAGACCATGCGGAATTTGGTTGTCAGCTTGAACCGGCCGGCGTGCCGGGCAGCTTCGAACCTCGCCGAGTGGACCACCATCGTTTCGCAGCCACTGCCGACCAGACGAGCTCCAATACACTGAAAGGCCACGCTCCCTGCAGGAACCCGTAGATCGAGCCAAAGATGCATGACATTGCAAATCCTAGAATGAACCAGGAGTTGCGGTGTTCCAGGGAATAGAAAATCACCATCAGCGTGACCGCGAATAGCCCGAAGGCTGTCAGGCCGCTCATGCGGATGTTTTACTTCAGGAAAAGCGCTTCGCGGATCTGGTCTCGCCCTACGAAGGTCTTTGATGAGCGGAATTTCCCGAACAGGTCCAAAATCTCGCGGTTCTGAAAAACATGCGCGTGAACCGTGATCGTTGGCGACGCCACGGCCTCGAATTTCTGCGTATCAATAATCCGGAAACGATGGAACCGCTCGGCGGGCTTGCTGTGAAAGAGCGCCAGCATGGCCGCTCCCGGGGCCATGATGTCGTAAATCTTCTCCATC
>JAGWRH010000121.1 GCA_028876695.1 Acidobacteriota bacterium
GCAGTTGCTGCAGCCGAAACGGCTTCTTGATGCACGGCGCGTTCGCTTCCGCCAGTAACAACGCCGTTTCCGGGCGCGCCGTATCGCCGGTAATAAACACGAATCGCGTCGCCAGCGCCGGACGGTGCCGCCGCAGCCATTCCTGCACTTCCGCCCCGCTGATTGCCCCCGGCGTGCGCACGTCCGATATCACCCCGCGAAAATCGCGCGATGCGAGCAGCTGCAGACCGTCCGCCGCCGAGCTCGAGACGATCACTGCGTATCCGTGGCGTTCCAGCGCGCTGCGCAGAAAGCCGGCCACCGACGCCTCATCTTCAATAACCAGGATCGGTGGCCGCTGCGCGGCCGCTCTTGCGTCGCTCATCGGTGTGCCTCTTCGGCTTCCCGCGCCGCCTGTTCCGTCGCGGCGGGAAGGCGCACGCTGAACGTACATCCGACTCCGTCCGCATTGTTCTGCACCTCGATCTCGCCGCGGTGCGCGTGAATAATTCCGTAGCAGATGCTCAAGCCGAGCCCGGTGCCTTTGCCCACATCTTTGGTCGTGTAAAACGGATCGAAAATTCGGTCTGGATGTCGAACGCCCGGGCCGTTGTCGCGGAAGCGAACCTCCACGTGGCCGTTGTTCCGGCAGGTCGAGATTTCAATTTTGCCCGCTCGGCGCACTTCCTGAATCGCGTCGTATGCGTTATTCAGGATATTCAGGAATACCTGCAGAAGTTCGTGTGGATCGCCTACGGTCAGCGGCAGTTCGTCCGCATAGTGCTCGACCACTTCCACCCCGTGGCTCAGCAGATCGTAGGATCGCAGTTTCAGCGTCTGCTGCACCACCGTGTTCACCCGCACCGGCTCTCGCTGCGCCGGCATCTCGCGCGCGAAGCTCAGCAGGTTCTGGACGATCAGCCGCGTGCGCTCCGCCTCCTGCAAAATCACGCCGAGATCCTGCTTCGCTTCTTCCGGCACCGCGGAGTTCTCCAGCAGTAAGTCCGTGAAACCGACGATCGCCGCGAGCGGATTGTTCACTTCGTGCGCCACTCCGGATACCAACTGGCCGAGAGCGGCCATTTTCTCCGTATGCATCAGCTTAGCGTGCAGGCTCGAGGCGTCTGTTACGTCGGTCATGACCACGACCACGCTATTGATCTCGCCATCGTCGTCGCGCATCGGGCTCAGGCTGATTGAAAATTGGGCGGGCGATCCGCTGCCGCGCAGTACCGGCGTTTGCAGGTTGTCCACGGCCGCTCCGCCGAGCGCTCTTTCAACCGCCTCCGTCATAATGGGACGCCGCGCCGGCGGGATCATCTCCACAAACGCGTGGCCCAGCAGATCCTGCTCGCTATAACCGAACGTAAAACACCGCCGGTTCGCGTAGCTGACCAGCCCGGCCGTATCGAGCACCAGAATCATGCTCTGCGTATTGTTCAGAATGTTGCGATTGAAATCGCGCTCGTGGCGGTAGCGCCGTTCCGCCTCGCGCCGGTCGGAAATGTCCTTTAGTACGTGAACGGTCCGGAAGTCGCCCTCGGTGTGCGAATGAATTCGCGAGCTCGAGACCAGGTACGTCCGCGCGTCTGCGGAAAACAGAAATTCTTCGTGTGCCGCCAGCGAGTTCCGGCAGAACGGGCACGCCCCGGCTCGGTCCGCCGCGCCCAATATTCCAAGCTCTCCAACCCGCCGTCCGATCGCTTCCGTTGGCCGCATCTTCAGGAGGTCGGCCAGTGCGCGGTTGAGCCGCAGCACCCGTCCGGTGGCGTCGTGCACCAGCAGCAAGTCCGAAATCGCATCCACGTCCTCGACCCATTGCTTTCGGGATTGCTCGATGCGCGCAAACAACCTCATGTTTTCCAGTGCTACCGACGCGTGCGCAGCCAGCGCGCCGAGGACCTGTTCTTCCGTCGCCGAAAGCTCGCGCTCCGCATCGGCCAGGATCAAAACTCCCTGCAACTCGCTTTCGCTGAGCGCCATGCGAACCAGGCGCACGCTCCGCCAGCCAAGCGATTCGGAAAGTTCCCGACCGAACACGCTGGAAGCGGCGAGCGGCGAATTGTGCAACTCACTTCGACCGCAGTATTCGTCGACCGCGTCAGTCAGCCGCGGCCGTATTGCTTCATCCCACCGCCCCGCCTCGCCGTGCAAGCTCGCGATCTGCCACCCGCTGCCGCTGTACAGCGCCACGGCAGCTCCTCGCACGCCGAATATCGCCGCCGAACGCGCAGCAAGGCGGCGCGCGAACTCGTTGATTCCGGCGGAAGAGGTCAGCTCCAGAGCGGTTGCGGAAAATTCGGCGAGCAGCTTCTCGACGCTGGCATCGAGACGCGCAGGTATTTCTCGAACTCGTTTCAGTGCACGCATGGAGGATTAAGGGCCGCGCGCTCTTCTTTACTGACCATTAACTTACGGTGCGGTCTCAATTTGAGTCAATCGTTGCCCCCGCCCAGTTGCTCTAAGCAACAATCGCAGGCCCCGTCGCAGCCTGAGACGGAAGACCACCCTGGCCCGCTCGCTTGAGACACCTCACCATCAGCCTGCGTCTGCCGTTCCCCTCGCCTTCCGCGCTAACTGCTTTCTTTATATTCGCTTATAGTCGGATCCGCAAAGTTGCTCTACCAGCCACTGCTGCTCTTCGGCCATGGCACTCACCGTGCATTTTCTGGATGTGGACTTCCCTGAGGGAGGGGTATGCGATGCGACTGAAGAACGCAATTCTAGGGCTGGGGCTGGTGGCCATCTTGGGCGGAACGGCTGTCATTACCCCAAAAGCATCCGCGCAGGATACAACGTCGGACTCGGCACGGCGCAAAGTGCGCGTAAAGGTTACGCCGGAGTACCCGGACCTGGCCCGGCAAATGAACGTCACCGGTAAAGTGAAAATCGAGGCGACCATTGCGGCGGATGGCCACGTGCTGAATACGCACGTCATCGGCGGCAGCCCTTTGCTCGTCAATGCCGCCATGGACGCGCTCAAGAAGTGGCGCTTCGAGCCGGCTCCGAAAGAAACGTCGGAAGTTGTCGAGTTCACCTTCAACGGACAAGCCAATTAACCACCAACCAGTGGCGTCGGCACGGGCGGGCCGGGGCTGGAGGTTTTTCAGATGACGATCGGTAAAAAGCTGTACATGGGGTTCGGCGC
>JAGWRH010000122.1 GCA_028876695.1 Acidobacteriota bacterium
GATCATGGGCTATGGGCCGGCGGAATTGACAGAGCTAGCCGGAGTAAAGCCGATGGTCGAGCCGCGAAATGTGGTGCTGGTGGGGGTGCGCGATCTGGATTCGAAAGAGCGGCGGCTGATGAAAGAGTCAGGCGTGCATGTGTTCACGATGCGCGATATCGACGAGCGCGGAATGCGCGAAGTGATGGCGGAAGCGCTGCGTTTTGCGGGCGACGACACGGCGGGCGTGGCGGTGAGCCTGGATATGGATTTTGTGGACCCGTCAGACGCGCCGGGAGTGGGCACGCCGGTGCGCGGAGGAGTGACATATCGCGAGGCGCATCTGGCGCTAGAAATGATCGCGGATAGCCGCTCGATGGCGTCGTTCGAGCTCGTGGAGATCAATCCGGTGATCGATCTGCATAACACGACGGCGACGCTGGGCGTGGAGCTGGTGCTGTCCGGGCTGGGTAAGAAGATTTTGTGAGCGTGATTCGGGGCATGGCGGCGGAGAAAAAGGGCACGGGATGAGTTCTCATAAACGGCTACGAGTCGGAGTGATTTTTGGAGGACGTTCGGGGGAACATGAAGTATCTCTCGCATCGGCGGCGTCGGTGATTCGCGCGCTCGATGGGGAGAAATATGAAGTTGTGCCGATCGGGATCACCAAAGACGGGCGCTGGCTGGTGGGCACAGGAGCTCAAAAGATGTTGCCCGAGGTGTTGAAGACCGGCGAGCGCGTTTCATTGCCGCCCGATCCGACGGCTGCGGCGCTGGTGCCGCTCTCGCCGGGCTCGGGCCGGCCGAGTATTTCGGTGGACGTCGTTTTCCCCGTGCTGCATGGCACGTTTGGTGAAGATGGAACGGTGCAGGGACTGCTGGAGCTTGCCGGATTGCCGTATGTGGGTGCGGGAGTGCTGGGATCGGCGGTGGGGCTGGACAAAGATGTGCAGAAGCGCCTGTTCGTGCAAGCCGGGCTGCCGGTGGTTCCGTTCCTGGCTGTGCATCGATGGGAATGGGAGAAGCAGCGCGCGACAGTGCTGCAAGCCATCGAAAAGAAATTCCAGTTGCCGGTGTTCGTCAAGCCGGCAACGGGCGGATCGTCGGTGGGGATGACGCGCGTGACGTCGATGGAAGAACTTCCGGCGGCGATGGATTTGGCGGGAGAATTCGCGCTGAAAATTCTGGTGGAGCGCGCGGTGGACGCGAGAGAGATTGAAGTGTCGGTGCTGGGGAACGACGAGGTGCGCGCGTCGGTTCCGGGCGAAATCGTGCCGCATCGGGAGTATTACGACTACAAGGCGAAGTATCTGGAGCAGGGAACTCAGCTGGTGATACCCGCGGCGCTGACGGAGAAGCAGGTGTCCACGTTTCAGAAATACGCGATTCACGCCTTTCGCGCGATCGACGGAACCGGCATGGCGCGTTGCGATTTCTTTCTGGAGCGCAAAACCGGGAAGATTTACCTGAACGAGCTGAACACCATTCCCGGGTTTACGTCGATCAGCATGTATCCGAAGATGTGGGAGGCGTCGGGGCTTCCGTACCCGCAGCTGATCGACCGGCTGATTGAACTGGCGCTGGAGCTGCACGGCGCAAAAGCGCGGACGAAGTATTCCATCGAGCTGCCCGCGGGAGCGGGCGGCGCCCTCGAAGGCTAATGAGTTTGCCGATGCTTGACATCGCCCCCGCCGCTGAATAAACTAACCGGTTAGTTAAATACAATAAATCGTTCTCCGGGAGATTCCATGCGATATCGCCGCTTGGGTAAGAGTTCGCTCGTAGTGTCGGCCATGGGTCTTGGATGCATGGGGATGTCGCAGTCGTACGGGCCGGCGGACGAGCAGGAAGCGCTGGCCACGATCCACCTTGCGATCGATCGCGGGATCACGCTGCTGGATACGGCGGATATGTACGGCGGTGGCGCGAACGAAGAGCTGCTGGCGAAAGTTCTGGCGAAGCGGCGGAATGAAGTGGCGCTGGCGTCGAAATTCGGAAACATGCGCATGCCGGATGGGCGTTTTCTGGGCGTGAACGGGAAACCGGAGTACGTGCAGGAAGCGTGTGAGGCGAGCCTGAAGCGGCTGAAAATCGCGACGATCGATCTCTACTATTTGCACCGCGTGGACACGACGGTGCCGATTGAGGACACGGTCGGGGCGATGGCGCGGCTGATCGAGCAGGGAAAAGTGCGTTATCTCGGGCTCTCGGAAGCCGGCGCGGCGACGATCCGGCGGGCGCACGCGACGTATCCGATTACAGCGCTTCAGAGCGAGTATTCGATCTGGACACGCGATCCGGAGGGCGAAATTCTGGATATGTGCAGGGAACTGGGCATCGGGCTCGTGCCCTATAGCCCGCTGGGACGCGGAATACTGACCGGCAAGGTGAAAGACACGGGAGCATTCGGTCCGAAGGACTTTCGGCGGATTTCTCCGCGATTCCAAGGCGAGAACTTCGACAAGAATTTGAGGCTGGTGCAGCGGATCGAGCAGATTGCCGCGGAAAAGAGCTGCACGGCGGCGCAGTTGGCGCTCGCATGGGTTCTGGCACAGGGCCAAGACGTGGTGCCGATTCCGGGCACGAAGCGGCGGACGTATCTGGAGCAAAATTTGAAAGCGTTGGACGTGCAGCTGAGTCCCGAAGATTTGCGGCGCATCAGCGAGATTGCACCACGCGGGGCGGCGGCGGGCGCGCGCTATCCGGACGAGTACATGAACCGGCTGGGTGTGTGACACCAACGATGACGAGAGGGCGCAGAAAAGCCGAGGATCCGGCGACGGCGCGGCGAATTCTGGCGGCTGCGGAGCAGCACTTCGCCGCACGCGGGCTGGCCGGCGCGCGCACGGAAGAGATTGCCGCCGCGGCGCACGCCAACAAAGCGATGCTCTACTACTATTTCGGCAACAAGCGCAGGCTGCACCGCGCCGTGCTTGCAAACCTTTTTCGCCAACTACGCGCGCGGGTGATGCATCCTCCGGTGAAGAACCTGCCGGCGAAAGAACAATATTTTCGTTACGTGACGGGCTATTTTGACTTTCTGGCGACGCACCCGAACTACCCGCGACTGGTGCAGCGCGAGGCGATGGAGGCGAGCGCGAAATTCGATTCGATCGTGCGGGAGCACTTTCGGCCGCTGCACCGGCTATTGGCGCGGGTCGTGCAGGAGGCGATTCAGGCGGGCGAGATCCGGGACGTCGATGCCGATCAGATCGCATTCATTACGCTGGGAATGGTGACCTCGTATTTCGCGGGCGCGCCGATTATGAGCCGGGTGACGGGACGCGATTTGCTTTCGGCGGAAGCGATCGAGGAACGGAGGCGCGCGTTGCTGGATTTTCTGAGCCACGGGTTGGCGCGTGAAAGGAGCCGGGGCCGATGAGCGGGCGAAGATTCATCGTTCTGCTGGCAATCATTTTCCTGATCGCAGCGGGAATCTATTGGTATTCGACGCCCTCGGGGAACTCGATTCCGCTCACGGGAATCGTGGATGGAAACGAAGTGATCGTCAGCCCGCAGATCACCGGGCGGATGATCAAGCTGATGGTGGATGAAGGATCGCGGGCGAAGCAGGGCGAGTTGATCGCGGAACTGGACCCGAAAGAACTGGAGGCCAGCCTGGCTTCCGCGAAGGCAAACGTCGTCAGCCTTGAGGCGCAGGTGCAGGAGGCCAATCACAATTACGTGTGGACGAAAGATCAGACGAACGCAGCGGTGCAGCAGGCGCGGGCGACTTTGACCTCGACTCGAGCACAGCTGGCGCAGGCGGAAGCCAATCTGTGGCGCGATCAGACGGATTTCGACCGCATGCAACAGCTATTCAAGAGTGGGATCGAGTCAGCGCAGGACCGCGACCATGCCGAAGCCACGCTGCGGGCCTCCAAGGCGAATGTGAAATCGCTGCAGGATTCCGTGGGCGCCGAAGAAGCGGCGCTGGCCGTGGCGCTGGCGAATCAAAAGCAGGTGGACGTTCGAAAGAGCGAGATTGCGACGACGGAAGCGCAACTGGAACAAGCGCGCGCGGCGGCCCTCCAGACCGCGACGCAGCTGGGCTACACGAAAATTTACGCGCCGCTCGGCGGAATCGTGTCGGTGCGGGTGGCGAAACAGGGCGAGGTAGTCTCGCAGGGATCGCCGATCGTGGTGATCGTGGACGTGGATCATCTCTGGGCGCGAGCGGATGTGGAAGAGAGCTATATCGACGATGTGGAATTCGGGCAGACGCTGAACGTGAGGCTCCCATCAGGCGACGTCTTGAAAGGACAAGTGTTCTTCAAAGGCGTGGAGAACGATTTTGCCACGCAGCGCGACGTGAGCCGCACAAAGCGCGACATCAAGACATTCGCGATCAAGGTGTCGCTGCCGAACGAGAATGGGCGGCTGTTTACGGGTATGACGGCTACGGTGCTGCTGCCGCAACCGCACCGGAAGAGCTGGCTCGCGCGGCTGTAACGCCTGGAAGGGTGCGCATGAACGCGATCGAGGTCGAACATCTGGTTAAGAAGTTTGGAGATCTGGTGGCCGTGAACGACATCAGCTTCACGGTCGCTTCGCGGGAAATCTTCGGACTATTGGGACCGAACGGCGCTGGAAAAACGACGCTGATCCGGATGATGACGACCCTGACGCCGCCGACATCGGGCACCGCGCGAATCGACGGCCACGACATTCGAACCGACGCCGATGGCGTGCGCCACGCACTGGGCGTGATTCCGCAGGCGTTGACTTCCGACCCGGAACTCACGGCGATGGAGAACATGATGATCCACGCCAAGCTGTATGGAGTGCCGGCGGAGACGCGCGGCCCGCTGATTAACAAGCTGCTCGAATCGGTGGAGTTGACGAAGTTCAAGGACGCGCTGGTCGGGACGTTTTCGGGCGGGATGAGGCGGCGGCTGGAAATCGCGCGAGGCCTGGTGCATTCGCCGCACATTTTGTTTCTCGACGAGCCCACGACGGGACTCGATCCCGTTTCGCGAACGAACGTGTGGGACATGATTCGCAATTTGCGAGACATGTCCGGCCTGACGATTCTGCTGACCACACACTATATGGACGAGGCGGACAAACTCTGCGACCGAATCGCCATCGTCGATCACGGCAAGCTGGCGGCGCTCGACACGCCGGAGCAACTGAAGGACAGCATACCGGGCACCGACGTGGTGGAGGCCGAATTCCAAAATGCGCCGGCGAATTGGAACGAACAGTTGCAAAGCCTGGCGGGTGTGAAAGCGGTGACGGAGCACGACCACACGGCGCACATCGCGTCACTGGACGGGCCGGCAACCGTCGCGGCGCTGATGGATCTGGCGCGAACGTCACACGTGACGGTGCGAAAAGTTTCGGTCCAGAGCACCACGCTGGACGATGTGTTTTTGCATTTCACGGGCAGCGATCTTCGCGACGCGACGCATGCCGCGACATACGACGTCAGCCGGTTTTACAAGTAGCGCGCGGCCTGGTAGCGATTGAGTGGAACGGAGCGGCGCAAAGGCGATGAATTTCGAACGAATTTGGGCATTGATCGAACGCGATATGCGGAAGTTTTTCCGCTCGCCCGCGCTGATGGTGAGCTCGCTGATTTTTCCGCTGGTGCAGCTGATCGTGCTGGGGTACGCGTTCGGCGGAAAAATCAGGGGCGCGAAGGTTGCGTTCGTGGACCACGACCATTCGGTGCTGTCGCGGCAGGTGCGGGAGAAGTTCGATGGCGTGTCCGCGGGGCCGGCAACCTTCAAGGTGGTCGACTACGCATCGGAAGCGCGTGCGGTGGACGATTTGCGCGCGGGATTTGTACGAGGCGTCGTGGAGCTTCCGCCGCACTTTTCGGAGAAATTTTACGACCATGACCGGCCGCAGATCGCATTCAGCGAAGACAACACGGACCAGGTGATGGCGGGAGCGCTGCAGGGCGAACTCCAGAATGTCGTGGACGCCCTGAATGCTCCGGCTATCCAATCGCGGCTCGACGGCCAAGTGCAGTTAGACGTGGTGGAAGTATATCCGTACGTCGAATACGCGAAGTACCTGCTCGCCGGGTCAACCGCGATGGCGATTTTCATCGTGGCGATGATCGGCGGGGGCATTACGTTCATCGACGACAAGTCGCGGGGCCTGCACGAAGGATATTTGCTGACGCCCATCAAGAAATCGGAGCTGGTGACGGGCCTGATCGGAGCGGGCGCTCTGAAGGGGGTGATGGCCGGGATGTCGATCGTGATCATCGGCGGGATGATCGTGGGCATCCCGGGTTTATGGGATCCGCTGCGCCTGCTCTACTTGTGCCTGGTGACGCTGATCGCATCGGTGGCCATGATCAGTCTGATGTTTGTGGCCATGGTGCGAGTGAGCGATCCGCTGGTGCCGCGGGCGGTATTCGGGGTGCTGAACATGCTGCTATTTTTTCCGTCGGGGGCGATTTCGCCAATCGAGGGTTTTCCGAAGTGGCTGCGATGGATGTCCGTGGTCGATCCGTTCACGTACACGGTTCATGCGCTGCGCGATCTGACGGTGAAGAATACCGGGATTGAAGGCATTTATGCCGACGTGTTACTGTTGAGTGGATTTTCGGTCCTGATGATTGGGATCAGCATCGCGCTTTTCAAGCGGCAAATTTAGTTGCACGGGAGTTGTGCGTTTGCTTTTCGATTCTCCGCAGAAAGAACACCACTCCAAGCTTCGGCGGTACATCATCAGCATTGTCGTTTTCGTGGTTCTGGTGATCGGCACTTCCTGGTATTTGCTCCGATACTATAGAGAAAAAGATACGGTTCGCCGATTCCTGGATGAAGTGGCGGCGGGCGACATGCAGCAGGCGTACCAGACCTGGAAGCCCGAGACATCTTATTCGTTTAAAGATTTCCTGGACGATTGGGGTCCCGGCGGATACTACGGCCCGGTCCGCAGCTTTCGCGTGGAAAAAACGGTGCGGCGCCACGATTCAAACTACGTTGATGTGATCGTGGAGGTGAGTTCGGTGACGCCGTTTCCGAGCGGCAATGCGGATTCGGATAGCAGAACGCGCGAGGTCGATATTGGAGTGCGGCTGGGCGATCAGAAAATGAGCTTTCCTCCACCGGCTCTCTGAAGCCGATTTCATTCCCCCCGGTTCCCCGATCAACTCTCTTTTGCCGTGTTGTCCTCTTCTTGCTCAACCTTTGCTTCGTCGATCAGCATGATCGGAATGTCGCCGCGAACGGGATACACGCGCCGGCAGGTCTTGCACTTCAGCCCGTCTCCGGCCGGAGTCAGATTCACAGGCGTGCGGCAGAGCGGGCACACGAGAATGTCGAGAAGTTCCTTGGATACCGGCATTGCGCGGTCCTCCGATTTGCCGCGGGCAGGTGATTCACGCGCGGTCAGTATTTCGAACGAATTGTATCAGTCGAGCTGCGCAACAGTGAAAACGATCTGGCCGCGCCATTCCTCGTTTTCGGATAGATCGACGGGCCAAATAGCGAGCAACTGCGAGCCCTGGTAGATGCGTTCGAATCCATCTTCCGACTCCGAGACGGTATCGATTGGAGAAACCCAGAACTCCCGCGCGTTCCGCGCCCGGATCTCGACGGCGGCCTTCTGCCATTCGTCCACGATGCGCAGTTCCCGTCCCGGCACCTCGGCGGCCCAGCGCAAAGGGAATCGGCGGCCATCGGATTCGAAGTAGCGATCTGGAGTGGACGGCGCAAGGAAATTGACCACCATCTCGATCGCGACATTGAGTGCGGCCGCGCCCGGTGCGTTGCGCCGAATGGACGCTTCGCAGGTGATCGCAAATCCGCCGGTCACGACCTCAAAGGAAAACGACTTTTCCGCGCACCAGGCGTCGCATTCGGGTGAGGCGAGCGCGACGCGTTTTGGCGAGACTTCGTTAACCCGGTATGCGCCGCCAGCGAGAGCGCGATCTTCATCCAGCTGAACCGCCTTGCAATCCTCGAAAGTTTTGTCGCGTCCAAAAACAAGCAACCGAAAGGCGCTGCGCGGCCAGTGGTCATAATTGAGCCAGCGTTCCACGCCAACTTCCTTGGTTCGCATTTGCTCATGAATCGAATGCACGCCCTGCGTCTGGCCGGCGGGTGGATTGCGCAGCTTGGCATGGTACGCTTCGGGTCTGCGCTGCAAGGAATTGATCAGGGTCAGATTCCGCGGCCGGAAGTCGATCGCGCTGATCGTGCCGCCGTCATCGGGAGAGATCAACGCGGCGTATTGGTCGGATGTGAGATAGATTTCATCGCGGCCATCACGATCGAAATCAATTGTACGCGCGTCGGCAAACTGGCGGGTGCGGTGCGAGAGGCGATCGGCGATTGTCTCCGCAGCCTCGAGGGCCTGCCAGGCCGCGGTCCGCAGGTGGGGAGAATAGAGGCCGCCGAATACACCGTGCCAGTACGCGTCGTTGCACTGCCCGCGGAGAAGCGAGGTTTCCGCGAGCGCGCGCTCCGATTCGGATTTTCCGCGCCGGGTTCGAGTGCGCGCGAGTGCGCTGACTTTCTCCGAGACGTGCAGCATCTTCTTATGCATCAAATTTGCTTCGCGATATTTGCTCAGGAATTCGCGCCAGATCCCGCCCCGCAAAAATGACAGGACATCGTCACGTGACGAAAACTCACGCAGAAGCTCGTGATACCGCGTGCGGGCCGGCATCGGCAGAGCCCATTCGCCCATTTCGTTATAGGAGGCCACCGGCAGATCTGCGCGACCGAGGGGCGGGCGCGAACGGATCGCATCGGAAGGCGTGCTGAGTGCAAGCCAGTCGGCACTCTGTTCCAGGGCAGTGAAGAACTGCTCCATCCATCCTTCGCGATAGCAGAGGTCGTAAGTCCCCGGCCAGACGCCAAACTTTTCCATGTCGTCGCCCATGGCAGCGAAGCCCCCGGGGTGGGCGCTGGCGGCGCGGCGCAGGTACTCCATCGTCTCACTCGCCTGGCGGAACGGAATGTAATAACGAAGCGGCCTTAGGCCGGGCAGCACGCGCACGATGTGGCCAAGGTCTTCGACGATGTAATCACCGTACAGCTGTTCCAGCTCGAATCCCGCAGCGATGAAATGGTTGTCGTCCACAAGCGTGTAATCCACCCCGGCGGCCGCGAGTGTCGATGGAAGTTGCGGCTCCCAGACGCGCTCGGCAAGCCATGCGCCTTTCGGGCGAGCGCCGAACTGTTTCTCGATGTATTCCGCAAGCCGGGTGATCTGCGCGTGCCGGTCCTTCGGAGGGATGGCGACAAGAATCGGCTCGTAAAAGCCGCCGCCTACGATCTCCGCCTGCCCGCGCGAGGAAAGCTGACGGACGAGGTCGAAATATTCGGGATGTTTCTGTTCGATCCATTCCAGGAGCGGGCCTGTGTAGTGGAGTCCGACGCGAATTTCGGGATGGCGCGAGAGAAGCTGAACGAAAGGCAGGTACGACTTTACGTAAGCGTTCTCGAAAACGTCGTCGAAATTGCCGACCGGCTGGTGGGCGTGAATCAAGAGAACGAGTTCAAATTTCCGCACGGTCGATCCTCGATGCCACAAAACAGGATACCCCGGAACTTCCCAAGTTGACAGCCGCTGAAAAGCAGCCATTTTTCGCCTGAGGGTTGCCAGAGCGGGACGCGACTATTTCCGGGGAACTAGATATTAGACGCGAATGACCCGGAGTGGACCACGCGGGCTGCTGCAAATTCGATCAGGCGTTCTCCCAAACGAGAGAGCGCAAATTCGATGTCCACTCTGGCCGCGGATTCGGGCGCGTAGATGATGGCTAAAACGTCGCGCGTGGAGCCCGTCACCATCGTACGAGTGGAGTCGCTGATGGGGCTGCCGAAGGGGCCATTCGCATCGGCGAGAATCGGACGGCCAGCGAGATGCCACATTCTTTTGCCAATGCCTTCGTACATTTCACCCGTCGTGCCGTGGCGAAACGAGATCGGCGAAGCGAGCTTGGAGCGGTCGTACAGCCCGTAGGGCCAGCCGGTCTCAATTGATCCGGCATTGCCTAGATCCACTACATTCGAAACATTGTAGAGGCCTTTACTCTGAACCACTCGGCGCATGAGCGCCTCGGATGAAGGGCGGTATTTCGAAGGATCGATGCCCCAGGCGCGAAACATGGCACGCACGGCGCGGGTGGGCTCCGCGACAGCCAAAGTGTCCAGCGTGTACGCATGCTGTATCCTGCCAGCGATTTTGGCGAGAACCTGCGAGAGCACCGGCCCCGTGGGTTCGACCCGAACGTTTTCCGCTTCCACCGCGCCCAGGATGGTGCCGGGAAGCTCTACACGAATGTCCATATTCGTTGCGAACTCGGCTGTTATGATCGCACGCGACGCGCAATTTAGGACCCAAGCAAGTCTATCGAAAACTGGCCGATCAACTCGACAGTGATGCCCGACGATAAATTCCAACAAGGTGTAGCGTTCTTCAATTCCGGCGAGTTTTTTCAGGCGCACGAGGCGTGGGAGGA
>JAGWRH010000123.1 GCA_028876695.1 Acidobacteriota bacterium
CATCATGTCCTCGCCCCGGTCCCATCCGAGCACGTGCCGCTCCAGCTCCGGCAACCGCGCCGATCCAAGCCGCGGCCGCCACAAATTCCTTGCCGGATGCAAAAAATCGAGATGCGCCTGTGGTGCGGGCGGCTTGATCGCGCGCGTCATGCGATAGCGCGTTTCCAGCAGCGGCCAATCGAACGACTTTCCGTTGAACGTCACCAGCACGGGCCGCTCGGCCATGCGCTCGGCAAGCTCCAGCAGCAGTGAGTGCTCCTCGCTATGCTCGCGCATGAAAAACTGCTCCACTTCGAGCCCGCCCGCGTCCCACCACGCGATCCCCACTAGAAACGCGTACGTCCCCGATCCTCCCGCCAGTCCTGTGGTTTCGGTGTCGAGGAAAAGCCATCGGCGCGGATCGGAAACTTCTCGGCTCGCCAGCGGTTCGATCAATCGCAAGGCCGCAAGATCGATTCCGTCCTCGGGCGTTCCAATTTGGCTCGCCGTGCCGACTTGCTCCGAAAACCATCGTCGCAGACCCAAATGTTCGCCAAATCGGTTCCGCCGCGGCGCGGCGCCTAGAATCTGCGCTAGTCGTTCCGCGCCCGTCGGAATCTCGGGCGAGGCACCCTGGAAGATTTGCGGATCGGGATCAGAAAGTCCGCGGCGAACGGCGGGCCGCAGAGCAGCGAGCCCCGAGAATGGATCGCGCGCTTGGCTCATGCTGGCGCGCCTTGTGCCTATCCGTCCGCGATGAGCCCTGGGCAATCGCCGCACGTTTCGCAGCGCAGAGTCGGGCAAGAATCTCGATCGCCACGTCTTTGGTGCGCTCGCTCTTTTCGCCCGCCGGTCCCACGCACGATGGGCAGCCGCTCTGGCACGGACAGCCCTCGATCATCTCCCGTGTGCGCCGCAGCAGCAGATCGTGAACCCGATAAAGAGGCTCGCTGAAGCCGATTCCGCCGGGATACGCGTCGTAGATATACAAGTTCGGCTCGAAAAATTCTTTCTCAGCGTCCAACTCGACCATCGACGGCGGCGCGTCTTGCCATTCCTTCTCCACGCCGGGGCTGGGCGGCCGCTCTCCGACCGCCGTTCCCAAATCGCGGCGATCGCACATCAGCAGCAGCGCGGCCATCGATTCCAGCGCATAGAGAAGTCCGAAGATGCCGCTCTGGCGATCGGAAAGTGTAAAGGAAAGGCTCTCGATCAGCGGTCGCTCCAGCGTGATCCAAAAAGCCGTGGTCTGCATTTCGTTTTCCGGCAGTTCCAGCTTTCCGTCGCCCACGTTCTCGTTGGTGAAGAATTTGATCTTCTTAAAGCCGATCACCTGCGACCGCACCAGCACGTCTCCATGGGCCTTGGCTGCCGGTCCGGCGACGCTTTCCTCCTCGGCGATTTCCAGCACACGCACCTGAGTGTAGCGAATCGCATCCGTGTAGTAATCCACGTTCACCGGCTTCACATACGCTTTGCGCTGCTCGAAGTCGAGCCGTTCCACGTGATATTGCTGCCCTTGGTGTAAGTAGATTGCCTTCGGATGCACGGTCGTCAGCGCCGAAGAAAAATCCACCTCGCCGATTACTTCCGGCCCTCCATGTTCGTCGCCTTTCGTATCGATAATTACGAAATTGTCCGAAGTTACCGATCGCAAGCTCACCGTATCGGCGGGATACGCTTCCTGCACCCAGTGCCAGTTCCCGCCGCTGCGGTGCAGGTAACCCGCCTCCGCCAATCTCGAGCAAAGTTCCTGCACATTTACCTCGCCGAATTTTTCGTTCGGCGCGACCGGCAGCTCGAATGCCGCGCATTTCAGGTGATTAACCAAAATTTCGAGATTGTCCGGCTGAACGTAGGCATGTTCGGGAGAGCGCCCGAAAAAATAATCCGGATGCTGAACGATGAACTGGTCGAGCGGCGCCGAAGAGGCCACCAGTACCGCGCACGATGTGCCACTGCGCCGTCCTGCGCGTCCGGCGCGCTGCCACGTGGAGGCGATCGACCCTGCGTAACCCGCCATAACGCACGCGTCAAGGGAACCGATGTCGATCCCTAGTTCGAGCGCATTGGTAGCCACCACGCCGCGCACGCGACCTTCCCGCAATCCTCGTTCGATTTCGCGCCGCTCGCCCGGCAGGTAACCTCCCCGGTAGCCGCGAATTGGCTCCGAGCCGCCGATCTGCGGAGGATAAGCCTGTTGCAAATAACTTAGCAGCACTTCCGTGTGCAGCCTGCTGTTTGCGAATATGATCGTCTGCAGCTTGCGTGTCAGTAGTTCCTTGGCGACGCGCGTCGTCTCGTTCAAGTAGCTGCGCCGGATGCCGAGATTGCGATTGATCATCGGCGGATTGTAAAAAACGAATAGCTTCTCGGCGGATGGCGCGCCGTTTTCCTCGATCGCTTTCACTGGCCGCTCGATGAGTTGAGAGGCAAGCTCGTCCGGATTCGCGATCGTGGCCGAGCAGCAAATGAATTGCGGCCGCGAGCCATAAAATGCCGCGATCCGCGCAAGCCTGCGCAAGACGTTCGCCAGATGACTTCCGAACACGCCGCGGTAGGTGTGCAACTCGTCGAGCACGACGTACCGCAGATTCTCAAAGAGGCGCGTCCACTTCGTGTGGTGCGGCAGGATTCCCGTGTGCAGCATGTCGGGATTGGTCAGCACCACGTGCCCGCGCTCGCGGATCGCTTTGCGCGCGTCCGACGGCGTGTCTCCGTCATATGTGAAAACGCCAAAGCAGTCGTCGAGCCGCGTCGCCAAGTCCTGCAATTCGGCAAGCTGGTCTTGCGCCAGCGCTTTGGTAGGGAAGAGGTAGAGCGCGCGCGTATCCGGCTGCTCGAG
>JAGWRH010000124.1 GCA_028876695.1 Acidobacteriota bacterium
CATGATCTGCAGTGATTTTGATATCAGCGCGAAAAGACGCCTCACCGTCTCCCGGTCTTGGTCGACCTTCCAACCGATGAAGGGTGGCAAACCACGGGCAGGCGGCGAACTAACTCTTGGCTACCGCGACGGATAACGAATTCTCGCCCGTGGTTCGTCCTTCGCGGCGCATGATCCACACGAGCAGCAGTAGTGCCGGGATCGTGGCAGCCGTCGCGATCAGGAAGAACGGCACCCAGCCCACCGCGTCGGCCAGCACCCCGCTGAACGCCCCAAACACTTTCGCCCCCAAAAATGTCAATGACGACAGCAGCGCGTACTGCGTCGCGGTGAATTCCGGGGAACATAGGCTCGAGAGGTACGCGATCAGCGCAGCGCCGGCCATGGCAGAGGTCACCTGCTCAGCCGTGACGCAAATCGCCAGATAGCTCAGCCGGTGCCCTCCCACGGCCTGCAACACGTAAAACAAGTTTCCTGCAACTTGCAAAATGCCGCAGAACATCAGCGAGCGCAGTATCCCCAGCCGCACGGTGACTGCTCCTCCGATCAGCGCGCCCACCACCACTGCGAAGAATCCAACGAACTTCGAGACGGCCGCGATCTCGTTCAGCGAAAAGCCCAGCGAATTAATGTAAAGCGGCGTGGACATGATCGCCGACATGCCTTCGCCGAGCTTGTAGTCGAACGCAAACAGCAAAATCACCGGCCATAGCGGCCGCCGCATGAAATCGCTGAACGGTCCAACCACCGCCTTTTTAAACCAGTGCGCGAACGTCTCGCGTTCCGCGGCTCTCGCCAGCGCTTCTTCCGTGGAAGCTGCGGGCTCCGAGCTGAACACGAAAATGAACATGCACGCCGCCTGCAGCACGGCCATGGTGATATACGCGGCATGCCATCCCGCGCGCGCGGCGATCACCAGGCTTCCCGCTCCGGAAAATAGCCAGCCGATCCGGTAGCCTGTCTCGACGCTGCCCGCGCCGGGACCTTGCAAGTCCAGCGGGAGATATTCCACGCGGAACGCATCGATGACGATATCTTGCGTTGCCGAAAGAAACGCCACGATCACCGCCAGCGCCGCCATCGTCATTAAATTCCGCTTCGGATCGCACGTAGAAAGGCCCAGCAGCGCGGCGACGAGCGATGCCTGAATCGTGATTCCCCATCCGCGCCTTCGCCCCAGCGGCAGCGGCGGTTTCAGCCGGTCCATCAGCGGCGACCACAGAAATTTCAGCGAATACGGAGTGGCCACCAGCGCAAACGCTCCAATCGCCGCGCGTTTCACTCCCGCCGTCGCCAGCCATGCCGAGAGCGTCGAGAACGTCAGCAGATAGGGCAGCCCGCTCGAAAATCCCAGAAGCATTACCAGCAGCACTCGCCGGTCGCGATACGCCGCCAGCGAGCGCCGCCAGTCCGTTTGTCCCGATTTCCCCACGAGCCGCTTGCCCCCGTGCAACCCACGCGTGCGATCGTATTTTCTATGATGTCACCAACGCGCGCCGCGTCAGCAGTGAATCTGCCGCTGCGTTCCTATCTGGAGATACGCCGCGATTCCTAACGGCCAGCCGCGAGCCGGCCTTTGATCTCACGCTCGTATTCCGGAAAATACTTTCCAATCACGCGATCGACACCTTGGGGATTTGAGGTGGGCGTTCGGCTTGCAACTTGTAATCCCCATCGAGAGGGATTACATATCCAGGTGCTATATCGGCGATCGGTGCAGGATCTTCACGCGAGTGAGCGCCGCCAAGCTGCGAAGGAGGACAGGCGATGAAATTTGCGAAGCTCTTTACCGGGTTTGCCGTGCTGACCTTCGTGGGGCTTTTTTCGATGCCAACTTCCGTGGAAACCGCCGCCGCGCAAACTTCGAACGCCGACTTCGATATCGCGCTCGATCACGTTGCGCTGAGCGTGCCCGATCTCCGGCAGTCCGTCGCGTGGTATCAGCAGATGTTTGGTTTCAAGGAAGTCCGACGCAGCGGGGAACCGAACGGCATGCAGACGGCCCTGATTCGGCGCGGCGACGTGCGCATCGAGTTGTTCCAGGTGCCCGGGGCTGCGCCGCTGCCGGGGTCGCGCCGAAACCCTTCGGAGGACTTCCGCACCGAGGGCGTCAAGCATTTCGCTTTTCGAGTGAAGGACGTTCGCGCCGCGCTCGCTGAATTACAGGCCAAGGGCGTGAAAATTGTCTTCGAACTCCACGACTATCCTGGCGCGGCGTTCGCGTTCGTGAGCGACAACGCGGGCAACGCCGTCGAGCTTATCCAGTACAAGCAGAATGAACCGTAAGAGCCCGCCAGCTCGATTGTCCGGTTAGCCGTTAACCAGGACTTTGCTAGCGTTGCCGCCGCTTTTCAGACGCCCGTAGCGGCCAAGGGTGAGCCCCCTCAGGAGAAGATCTTGGTGAGGCCTTCCATTTCGGAATCGATCGCTCTAACGGCATCAAGAGCATTGAAGGTGCTGTTTGAACCATTCGAGGACCGGTTGCATAGCTTCATTTGTCCTCTTCCCATACACGTCGAAGTGTACGCCGCCTTTTAGAGTGAAGAGCTTCTTCGGTTCCTTCGCCTTGCTATACAACCGATCGGCGTCATCAGCCTCGAGCTCGTCCTTTTCAGCTTGAACGAAAAGAATTGGTGTTGGAGACACCTTGTCAATAATCTCTTCCGGCTTGTAGCCCAGCCACCCATCGACGGTTGCTAGAGTTGTTCTGTTGCCTTTTTCCTTTTCCACCTGTTCAGCACTCTTCAGAGAAGAGGCCAGATCAGGAGGCATGATCAGCACCGAATCGGTTCCCTGTCCCAAAAACCCATGGAAGTCTTTGGACTTGCCGGTCAAAGCCTTGTTTATCCTGTCCTCTTGAACCTTTTGCATGAGCGTTTCCCACTCCTGCTCGGTTCGAAATCTTCGCATTCTCCGCTCGCCATCACCGACCAGGACCATTGAGGCAACGCACTTTACTCGTCGGTCTTGAGCTGCGATGTA
>JAGWRH010000125.1 GCA_028876695.1 Acidobacteriota bacterium
AGCCCGTCGCAACCGGCGAAAGATCCAGGACGGAAAGTCGATACCGCGGACGCGTGGTCATCAAATCCTCGGGACTGCCGCGGTGGCGCCGCGCGATCGCGAGAACGAAACCTCCTCGCCTGGCCTTGAGGAGGCACTCTCGCCCATTGCCGGCGGGTGGCCAAAAGAGCCTTTCCGCGCGACGATACGGCTCAACGCGCTGCTAGCGTTGCGGTCAGTACGAGGGTACCAAAAGTCGGCCGGACCTTACGTACCGTTTAAATGTGCCTTTTCCTGCATACTCTAAGCCCGACCTGCCGGTAAACTTGGTTTAGTCGTTCGGACGCGAGGGAACCACTCTTCGATGGGTGAATGCGACGATTCCAAGCTGCCTGGCGTTCCGCCCGGCGAGACATCTCCGCGCGAAATTCCGTCGCGTTCCGCGGATACCGCACGCATGAAACCAGGAACAAAACCGGGCGGGACGACGGAACGCCGCAGGCGCCGCCGCGCGCTGATTTCCGTGCCCGTGCGCATCCGCGGCCTGTACGCCGGTTCCAATGGCCCGGACGAGACCTCCACCACGGTGGACGTCTCCCGGCACGGGTTTCTTTTCGTGAGCGCGAAGTGCGATTACTCGCAAGGGACGACCGTCGCGGTCACATTTCCTTACTGCGAATCCTCGGTCGCGATACAGGCCGAGCAGCCCGGCCGCGTGGTCCGCGTATCCACATTGGCCGATGGACGATTCGCCATTGCCATTGCGTTCGGCGCGGGCAGGGACGACGCTGCCGCGGAGCTCGCTCCGGAAAAGGCGGTGGATTCCGTCGCGAAGCCCGGCGATCGGCCACTGATCATCGTGGTCGATGCAGAAGTCGAAGTCCGCGACTCGCTGAAAGATCTCCTCACCGAGCAGGGGTGCGAGGTGCTCGCCGTGTCGAACTCGCGGCAGGCGCACACGCTGCTGAATCAGCTTCTGCCTTCGCTCCTGATCGCCGAAATGGAGGGTTACGACCTGCCGGGACTCGATCTTTGCGCGCGCATCAAATCCACGCCCCGGCTGCAAGATGTGCCGGTCGTGCTCACCACGCGCTCCGCTTACCCCAGCGATTACGCCCACGCGCATTCGCTCGGCGCGGTCGTCTGCATGGCGAAGCCCTTTCGGCCGGAGCGAATCGCCCACGTGGTTCGGCTGCTCGTCCGAACCAGCGCGCGCCGTAAGGGCGCCGCTGCGCGCCCCGTCGATGAAGGGCGCGATGGCAACACCGACGATGCGGGCGATGTGGGCGATGCGGGCGATCCGAGCTTCCGCCTGACGCCGCGAATTTTCGACCTGTAGGCAGCTTCCTGTACTTCCGGCCAGTTTACTGGCAGTCCGCAGCGCCGGCGGCCATGCCCATGGCCCGCAACCGCGGCGGTAAAATCGCCGTATGCAATGCCCGAAATGCGGGACCGAGGCGCGCGATGTGGCCCGCTTCTGCCCGCGCTGCCACGCCACGTTGCGATTTGAGTGTCCCACCTGCCATCACGAGCAGCGCCAGGGCGGCCAGTGCGAAAAATGCGGCGTCGATTTCATGAAGTACATCACTGCGGTGGTCGCGGTGAAAAAGGCCGCGTCCGAAGCGACGCATTCGAAAATCGAGGAGCGCTCCAGCGCGCTGCGAAATCTGGTGATGCTGCCGTTCAACATGGGACTGCCGCTGATCCGCGATCTACTGGGCGGCTCGCGCAAAAACTCCCGTTAGCCCGATTGCAACCATGAGCGACAACGTCGAATGTCCGAAATGTGGCCACGCCAATCCGCTGAGCGCCTATTTCTGCGTCAATTGCCACGCCATCCTGATTCGCCGTTGCCCTAATTGCTGGCACGAACAGCGCCAGGGAATGGTTTGCGAGAAGTGCGGCACGAATTTCGCGCTCGCGGCCGAGCTGGCGTTCGAGAAATCCCAAAAGGAAGAGGCGCGCGTGGAGCGCGACAAAATGGTCGCCGAGGCTCTCACGTTCTCGCAAATCGTGGCGCTGCCGTTCACCAGCGTAGCCGGCGTGGTGCGTGGACTGCTCCTGCGCGTCGTTGCCGGCCTGCTGAGCCGCTAGAGATTCACGCTTACAAACCGGGAACCTCCGATGCACGCGCGCAGTTTTCTTCCTCGGCGCCGGCGCGAGCCGGCCGCGCCGCATTTTCCGAAGCGTTCGCGGCCGCCTCACTGGATCGCGCGGACGCGCAATTGCGCGCGGCGAAATAGCGCGACGGCGGAAACAGCCCG
>JAGWRH010000126.1 GCA_028876695.1 Acidobacteriota bacterium
CATCGAGGGCCCCCGGCTGCAAGGGCGCGTTGTGCCGCATAGCGGCGCCGATTACGCCGGCCACGGCCGCCTGAATGCCCACTACATGCTGCAGGCTTCCGATGGCGCGATGATCTACATTAACAACACAGGCTACCTCTACCCCATGGACGGCAAGCCGATTGACCGCAGCGATCCCTCGTGGGGCGGCGACCGGGAGTTTTATTTCCGCTGCACGCCGGTATTCGACGCTCCCAAAGGTCCGCATGAATGGCTAACCCGTACAGTCATCGTCGGCACGGCCAAGCGCTACGCCAACCCGGACCACACCATCTTCACGTATTACGCGGTCCTCTAGCAGGCATTCATGAATAGTGGGCCCACGCAGCTGAAGAGCGTCCACGGCACGGCTGCGGCGCAGTCCCCGCGCGCCGCGTCCCGCGAGGCGAATTATGCGCTCGGCGTTCTGAGCATCATTTACGTGCTCAACTACGCGGACCGCGGCATTTTCAGCTTACTTCTCGATTCCATAAAAAAAGATTTCCGCGTCAGCGATACGGCAATGGGCTTGATCGCTGGATTTGGTTTCGTGCTCTTCTACTCGCTTCTCGGTCTGCCCATCGCGCGCTGGGCAGACCGCTTCAATCGCCGATTCATCCTGACGGCAGGTTTAGCTGTGTGGAGCGTAATGACCTGCCTGAGCGGCCTCGCCGCCGGACCGTGGCAGTTGGCGTTCACTCGCTTGGGAGTCGGCGCCGGAGAGGCCTGCGGCATCGCGCCATCACACTCGATGCTTTCCGATATGTTCCCGAAAGAAGAGCTTCCGCGCGCGCTTTCCATTCTCACCGCCGGCAGCTCCGTGGGAATTTTCGTCGGCTCGCTGCTCGGGGGATACGTCAGCCAGTATTACGGCTGGCGCTGGGCCTTCGCCGCCGCCGGACTTCCCGGGATCGGCGTGGCGATTTTGTTCCGGCTCACCGTAAAGGAACCGGTCCGCGGCGCGATGGAAGGACCGCAGGCGGACACCAGCTTGCACTCGGTCATGGAGACCTTGCGGTTTCTTTTCAGCCAAGTCTCATTCGTTTACATCACCATCGGCGGCACGTTGATGGGCATCACCCTGTACGCCTTCAACATCTGGTCGCCCGCATTCCTGCACCGCGTGCATCACCTGAACAACGCCACGATCGGACTGCTGCAAGGCGGAGTCGCCGCGTTGTTCGGTGTTGCGGGCGTGCTGATCGGCGGTTTTTTCGCGGAGCGGCTCGGCAGGCGCGATATTCGCTGGCGGCTGATCGTGCCGGCAATCGCCTCGATCGCTTCCTGTCCTGTTTCGCTGCTATTTCTTTTCCTGCATTCGCTTCCGGGCGCGCTCGTCTGCTGGGGGCTTTCGACCATGTGCATTTTTGCCTACGCCGGGCCGATATACGCCGTTTACCAAACGGTTTCGATGGTGCGCATGCGCGCGCTGGCATCCGCCACGTTTCTATTTCTCGGGAGCTTGCTCGGGCTCGGCGCCGGATCGGCGCTGATTGGCTTCGTCAGCACCCAGCTCAGCCGCCGCTTTGGCGAGGATTCAATCCGTTATTCGATGATCTTCCCGAGCGTGCTAGGCCTTTTTGCGGGAGTGTTTTTCTGGATCGGCTCGCGGTATCTGGCGGCGGATTCGGCGCGCGCATCGTCGGAGCCGAGTCCCGCCGCGGCGGATTGATGCAGCGTGGTATCATCCGCGTGCAATCATAGCGGGGTTGCATGAATTGATTGCGGGGAGGCCGAGGATGAATGCATCGCTTCGCTGGCGCGTGCTCTCCATTGCAAGCGGTCTGGCGCTCGCGGCGGCGATGGTGATGTGCGCGGCCCTTGCCGGCCGCTCCGCCACGGAACCATCCTCATCCTCGCCGCGTGGCGCCGTGCTGCGCATACGCGTCCACGGCAAATCGCTTGAAGGAAATCTCGAAGGCGATCCCGCCGACCCGTACGTCTCGATTTACTTGCCGCCGAGCTACAACAAGCATCGCCACCTGCGCTATCCGGTGCTGTACCTCCTTCACGGCTACATGGACGAGGATTCCAACTGGTTCGGCGCGAAGCATGTGTTCGTCGATGCGCCGAAAGCCATCGATGCGGCGCTCGCGGCCGGCTCGCGGGAGATGATCATCGTCATGCCGGATGCGCACACGGCGTATCTGGGCAGCATGTACTCGAGTTCCCCAGTGACGGGCGATTGGGAGACGTTCGTCACGCACGATCTGGTCGCCTACATGGATTCGCACTACCGCACGATTCCGGATCGCATGAGTCGCGGACTGGCGGGACATTCCATGGGCGGCTACGGAACGCTTCGCCTGGCGATGAAATATCCAGAAGTTTTTTCGAGCGTTTACGCGCTCAGCGCATGCTGCCTCGCGCCCGTGCAGTCCATCACGCCTTCGGCCGAGCTCGCGGCCGTGGAGAAAATCACAGGTCCGGCAGACCTGGCGAAGGTGAACTTCGGCATTCGCGCCGCGACAGCGGAAGCAGCCGCGTGGTCGCCTGATCCCGGCAAGCCTCCGCTCTATTTTGATCCGCCGGTGGTGGACGGCCAGATTCAGCCTCAGGTGATCGCCGAATGGGATGCCAACGCGCCGCTTGCCATGCTGCCGCAGTACGCGATCAATTTAAAGAAACTTCACGCCATGGCCCTCGACGTGGGCACCAAAGATGGTTTGATGCCGTCGATCGAGAAGTTCGATAAACAGCTAGGTGTATTTGGCGTCGCGCATACGTTCGAGACGTACGATGGCAACCACATCTCGGGCATTCAGATGCGCCTCGAGCAAGATGTAATCCCCTTCTTCTCAAAGAACCTGTCGTTTGGCGAGAAACCCGAGCGGACCGGCGAATAACGCGCGAAGAGGTCAAAAAGTGTCCAGTTGCTTCTACCCGACGCGTGTAAATTCCACTCAGCACCGCGCGATTTACCGGCGCCTTCTTGCGGAATCATCGCATCGATCCCCTGCGATGTCAGCCACTTAGCTGCGAGCTTCAGGTGGAATCCGATTTGCACCTTGCCCCTGTGCGAGCGCGCAGGTAGCTCGCGCCGCATTTTCCATATTTAAATGTCGAAAAGGAAAGCTAGCTCCTCACAGCACAATGCCAATCTTTCGCTCTTTTATCGCCACAGCCATTCTATTCATCTGCGCCTCCCAACTTTCGGCCCAGTCCGCGGCCTCGAGCGTCAATTCATCAAAATCCGCTGGAGTAGTCGCAGCGTCCCCATCCACGGAGCGCTACTTATGGACCGAAGAGTTTAGTGGCAGCACCAATTCCGCTGGACAAGTGATGTCACTCGATTCTTCAGTAGGCTATGTCTTCTCTCCTCATTTCGGGGTGGATGGCGGCATGCCGATCTACTTTGTGCGCTCAAGCTCGACTACATCGTCCGGTACCACCACGAATGTCTCGACGAACGGCGTCGGCGACGCATATCTGCAATTACGCCTGGCCTTCTCGAGCCCCTTGCTCAACTACAAAACGGTTCTGACCGGTACGGCACCCACGGGTGATACCTCGGCGGGTCTTTCCACCGGCCACGCTACCTACGATTGGACGAACCATTTTGATCGCTCGTTCGGAAGCTGGACGCCATTCGTTGAAATCGGCATTGGCAATTCCATTCCGTCCACTTTTATCTTTAATCGCCCCTATGAATCCTTCGGTCACGACGCTCACTTCCAGGCCGGCGCGAGCTACGACATTGTTGACTGGTTAAGCGTCAGCGCGTCGGGATACGAAATTTCCCCGTGGGGCACGCAGACCATTTTTAGCCGCGTGGTCGGAAAGGGCGGGCCGCTCGCGGGACTACCCGTTCATGGCCGGGTGTTCAACGTCTCGAATCAGACGACCGGTGGCGCGAGCACGGCCACGGACAGCGGCTTCAGCGCCGGCGCCGATTTCAGCCCCGGTGAAATTGTGGATTTTTCGGCGGATTACAGCCACAGCATCCATTTCCAGCTCGATACTTTTTCCTTCGGCATCGGAATAAACGTTTCAAAGCTTCTGCGCCACGCGCGCACCGGCAGTTGAAAGGTCATCCGGCAACTCCGGGGAAATCGGCTTCGTTCGCATCAATGGGAGGAGGACACATGAAGAAGCAATTTGTCGTTGCACTTGCAGTGCTAACGGTTCCATTCCTGCTCGGAGCAATCCCTGCCGCGGCGCAAGGGCGGGGACAAAGTACGAGTCGCGGCGCGGCCGCTTCTGCGGGAGCGCACGAACCGATGGGCATGGGATCGTCGATGAACGGCCGCGGTGGAATGGAAAACTCAAATGCTCCGAAGGCTCCGAGCGGCCCGAAATCGCCCGATCAACTACTGGCGCAAAATACCAAATTATCCTCCAATCTTCAGTCACTGCTTCCGGCGGGAACGGATCTTCAGACCGCGGCGCAGGGCTTCAAGAACCTGGGGCAATTTGTCGCAGCCGTGCACGTGTCCCATAACCTCGGGATCACATTTGCTTGCATGAAGGCGGATATGACGGACACGGCTCCGCCTTCCACGGTAACTTGCCCGGCTGGCACAGGAACGGGATCGAAGCCGCTGAGCCTTGGGGCCTCAATTGAGGCTCTGAAGCCGGACATCACGAAATCGCAGGTGAAAAGCGCAACTAAGACGGCGAGGCATCAGGCGAATGCCGATCTGCGGCAATCCTAAACGCGCCGGACGTGCACGTGTAACACGGGGCCAGCGGTTCCCAGCTGGCCCTGCTTCTTTCTGAGTCGGTGTTCTTTGCGTTTGCATTTGGCCCCGCGGAGAGGTCGCGTTCAATCGGCCGAGGAAGTGGTTCGATGCGCGACGACTGCCAATCACGGCCGCCGCCTGGTGATGGCTTCGGTGCGCTCGCGCGGTGCGCTCTTGGCCAGCGCGGCGCTTACTTCATGTCTCAACTCGGTCGAAGAAAGCCAGCCGTCATGGCTCCAGATGATTTTGCCGCCGGACGATCGCAGCGAATACCACGGTAAGTCCTGAACTTGATACCCATCACCTAAGCGCCCATCCGCGTCTTCCACGATGGGCGTGCGTATCGCCCGGGAGAGCTGCGCCAGCATTTTCTGCGCGCTGGCGGCGGATGCTTCGGTCGTCAATTCGTCCACTGCGATGGGCGAAGGCCAGCCGTTGCGCCGCGCGCCGGCCGCGAAGTGATCCAAATCTCGCAGCTTCGCGGCTACATGGGAACTCTGATCGAGCCAGCTAGCGAAGAACAGCAGCAGCTGCGCATCCGGACCGCCGACGGAGATGCTTCGCTCGCGGTTGGCAACGGGCATTTGCTGGGGCGCGGCATTCGGGCTTAGAGGCGGTACGTAATCGAGCGCAAACCGCTGCGCCGCGGCGGGCTGGCCGCGCACCAGCTTGGCGATATCGTCTGCCAGAATTTGCGCCTGCGGCGCGACGCCTTCGTAGCTCATCTGCGTCAGATAGACCTCGTGCTCGCGCCCGAGCGGATCGATCAGCACCATCGCGGGCTGATGATCGATGTTGTTGTTTATGGCCGAGACGTATACGTGATAATCGCGCCAAACTCTCTCGAGCTGCGGCAAGGAGCCGGTCAAAAATCGCCATTTGCCTTGCATCCGATGCACCTGCGTGTACGCGGCCACATCGCTCACCTTCACCGCCAGCGGGTTCGCGTTAATTCCCAGTAGCTGCACATCGGCGGCGGCTGGTCCGAGCAAGCGCAGCGCTTCGACCATGCTTTCCGTGGTGAGCGGGCATATGGTGGTGCATTGCGAATCCACGAACGCGATCAGCACCACCTTACCTCGATACTGCGCGAGCGACGTTTCGCGCCCGGCCTGGTCAACCAATTGAAAATCGGGAGCGGACGTATCCCCCGCGAATGTTCCCCGATCGATATCCTGATTGAAATCGGCGGCGGGAACATTCACCGATGCATCGAAGCGCGCCGTCATGAATTTTCGAGAACGATCCAGGCGAATCAATCCGATCGCCGCGATGGCGATCAGTCCAACCACAATCATCGATGCGCACAGCAGCCACCGTTTTGAAAAATTGCTCATGCTTCCATGAACCTTCCTTGCTTGTTTCTTCGCGTATTCCCGCTCGAATTACAAGCGTAGGCGCTCAAGTACCGCCGAATCAAGCGCGCGCAGTCTGAACCCAGCGTTTGTCGCGCGGCTCGTGCGCGTGCGATTCCTTGCGTCTTCGATCGCCGTGGTGCGCGCCTACGTCAGCACCAGCGGCGAACGGTGCATGGGGTGAGTAACGCCGAGCTTCAATGCGCAGGTTCCGAGGAATCGGCAGGTTTATCCGGATCCTTTAGGTGATAATTCGAGTAGGTCTCTTCTTCCTGGTCGTGATGCGGGATGAGGAAAAAAATCTTCGCGCGCGCGTGCATGGAAAAATGCTGCCGCAGCCAGACTCCGTCTCCGACCGGCATTTTTTCCAGCTCGAAACGGGTGCCCGGCTCGACTGTCGCCAGAAAACCCTCGATGGTGACGGGCTGAATCACGTGCGCCTCGACCTTCACCCACTGAAACGTCTGCTCGTCGACCCAGAGTTGCCCTTCCATTCCGGTTAGAACCTGCGCGTCGCGGTTAGGCGGATGGTAGCCGGGACGAATCTTGGCCTTCAGA
>JAGWRH010000127.1 GCA_028876695.1 Acidobacteriota bacterium
GCCCGCCGTGGAGACGGATATCAATGCGCGGACCTTGCCGGTCAGCCCACAGGCCCGCCAGCTTTCTGCGGCTTGCCCAGGATCGAAAGCGGCTCCCGGGTCCCGGAAGGCTCGGGTGCTGAGCGGTCCGAGCTACGGCTCAACCTAACTGCGCTGGTGGAGGCGCGCCGTGGCACACATGCCGCGGGCAGCAGCCGCCGCGAATTATAGCCATCGCGACGGCTCGTTTGCAGCCATGCACTCGTCGGGGTAAAAATGTAACTGGACGGAACGCCGAATTTCGGCAACTCTCGGATATACTGCTAGGACTTTCTCGCGAGGCTGTGTACTAATCCGATACCATGGGCGAGGCTGATGCGGTGAAGACATCCGCGGAGTGTTCACCCTATTCGAGTGCTAATCACCGTATTATCTGCCGGCGACCGGATACCATCGTGAACACAGGCGCGTGATGATGATCGGATCATCTCGACCGGCGGATCGGGAATAAATGGTGGATAAGCTTTCGAAAGATAACCGCCGCGACGTTCGTATTGCGGTGTCGCGAGGCATCTGGGTGGCGTGGAAGGCCGGCGGACCGCGCATCGTTTCACGCGTCCGGGATTTGAGCGCCGGAGGTGTATTCGTCTCTGCGCGCGACCCGGTTACGGTCGGCACGTCGATCGAAATGTTGTTCTCGCTCCCCGAAGGGGAAATTCGCGTTCAAGGCATCGTGCGCTTTTCCGCCGACGACCGTGGATTCGGCGTGGAGTTTACCAGCATGGGTGCTGCTGACCGGGCGCGGTTGCTCGATCTGCTTAGGCGACTGAACGTGGCGGTGAAGTGACGCTCGCGTGCGTTCATCGCGCCGGGCTGGGAGCGCCTGCTGCTATTTAGGATCCTTCCGCGGAAACACGGTCATACGATTCCACCCATGCGTGGCATCGGCAGCGCGGTAGCCGGTTTCGCGGCAGTCTAAGGCGAGACTTTTTTCAACACCGCGGCGGCGGTTTGGTCCGCCGCGATCTGCTGCAGGAAAGCGCGAATCACTGGAAGTTTGTCCTTGGGGACGATCACATCCTTGATCTCCAGGCTTCGCTGGTAGTGCAGTACGCCGCCGGCGACCGTCGTGTTGCTGCGATAGGTGGCGTAATCGCACGATGCCTGCACCGGCTGGGGCAGCCCGTCTGGAACGTACCCCGCGGGTAGCGCGATATCGAATTGGTCGGTCTGTAACGACGTTTCGTCAAACTCGATCGCATATTGGCGAGGCTTGCCATTCACGGTAAAGAGGTTCAGGTCGGCCGTGTATTTGTCTCCGACTACGCGGGGCGGCACGATCAGCAGGCTTCCCGCCGATTTCGCGTAATCCGGAGCGAAGAACTTGTAATCGACGGTCAGCGTCTGATCATAGTTGTTCAAATTCCCAATGGACGCGCCAGTGAGCTGGAAACTATTGAGAAATTCGCCCAGAAAATCGTCGAAGATCCTCTCTCGCTGTGATGGCTGAGCTTCCAGAAACTGTTGCCGATCTTCCGCCGCAGGTCCGCCCCAGCGGAGCTCTTGAACTTCGCCAGACAGATTTCCAGTCGGCGTGAGCGTCAATTTCGCAATCCGCAGCAGCCGGTTCGTTGAAGGCGCCAGCAGCGGAATCTTCTCGATGTGCCCGCCATCCGGCGCGACCACCAACGCGTATGAATCCTGAAGGTACGATGGGATGTAGCCCAATGGAACATATTCGTTCGTGGGGTCGAAGATTAGCATTCGGCCCAGTTTCGGGTCATCAATCACGGAGTACAAGCCGGCGTCATTCACATCGTCTGGCAGGCGTATCGCCAAAATCACGTGGTTGAAATCGATTGAAGGGTAATCCGAATTGACAACACCTCGATCGGTATCCACAATCGCATAGTAAGACTCGATTCCGATTGCGCGCAGCATCGCGCTCAGCAACGTTGCTTTGTCTTTGCAATCTCCGAATTGGTGCGCGAACACCTCGGCGGCCGTATGCGGCTGGTATCCGCCAATGCCGATCTCAACCGCAAAATAACGTATGTTCCGCTGCATGTATTCCGTAAGCAGCCGTATTTTCCCTAGCGAACCGGAAGCGCCGGCTGTCAGCTCAGCGACTTTTTTCTGAATTTCGGCAGTCGGATCGCGGCGCGATTTCGTAAGGTTATCGTACCAGAGCCCGATCTCCTCCCAGGAACCGGTGGATTTCGCCCGGAGAGCCGGATCACCCGGGAAGTATTTCAGTCCCATCCATCCGGCAAGGGTTTTCCACGGCGGCATCCTCGGCTCGATCTCGACGCCAGGGAGATCGTTCACTTCCCAAACATATTCGTTCGGCGCCGGAGTCTGCGGTTTTATCTCCGCGTGATTGAACCAGCGGGTGGTGAATTCCCAGCTTGAAGGAATTTCTAAAGTGAGACGGGCGATTCGTACCGGCGATGGATCTTGGAACCACCAGTCGTCCTCGAAGACGTACGGGCGATCGCGCTTCACGTATTCGTAACCTACGACGCGGCCGGGATTCGCATCCGCAATGGGCAAGGCTTTGACCTTCACATCGTCATATCCCTCTTCGCTGAGATAGCCTGTCTCCAGGACTTCTTTTTCGCTCGCAGCGATGACTCGGCCGTCCGGCTCCATGGTCCAGGCTTTGAGGGACATGACCTTCGAATCCTTGTCGAACGTGACCCTGGCAACGCGATATCTTTCCGTAGCCTCAGGACGCAGCAGGCGGATTGCCATGCGATGGCGCCTGAAAATATCTCCGTTGGTTTGCACTGTGATCGTAGTGTCATCCAGCAGGATGACGGATTTGGTGTCCTTCGGATAATCCGCCAGCTTCTGCTGTGCTGCGGACAGCAGCCAGTCTGGTGCCGAATCACTGGCAGTTGCCGGCGAAACGGCGGATCCAAAGACCAGCACGGCGAGGTAAAAAGCGAAATACAAATATTTAATTGAGCTGGCCGGCTTGCTTGTATTGCAAAACCATCTGCGCATTATCGCTGGTCCTGACGGCGCCAAAAAACGCGCGGAACGTCGGGTAGTTCTCCTTACCGAAAAGAATTCCCTTGATCGCGAGCTGTCGCTTCACCTTGACCGTGTTGCCCTGCCCCGTGGCATTGATTTCGTATAGGGCCGCGCCAAGATCGATCTTCTGCGGCTTCGGCAAGCCGCCGGTATCGTATTCCGCCGGAGCATGGACCGTCACGTCGTCGATCTCCTGATAGGGATATGGGAAATAAATCGCGTTCTGCCGCGACTGCTTGGAAAAAAAGCCCGCCTGGGTCGCTTGAAAGGGATCGAGTGGCAATAGCAAACTCCGCGCGGCGGCGCTTCCATACGTCGGCAACTTGAGCGTCGCCTCCACGTGAAGCGGCTGCTCGATATCGTCCCAGTTCGTGATTTTCGTAATTTCGAAATCCGAGCCGATCGGCAGCCATGTCTTGATTTCGTCTTCCAGGTTTTTCGTCCGCCCGGTCTCATCTTCCTTGCGATTGCTTTCGCGTTCCATCGCGCCTTCCAGGCCGGCGAAGTCGATCTGAATATTGCCGGTGATAGAGCCGTCCTGATGAACCGTCAGATCAGCCATCCGCGCGATCGTGGCCTGCGAAAATTGGGGATTGGGCGTCGTGACGAACGCCGCCGTGTGGCCGTCCACTCGCACACCGCCCGACTCCGTCTCGAACCACGGCAGCACGCCGAATGGGTAGTAGCGAGCCGAGGGATCGAGGTAATACTCCTGCGATCCCGCTTTCACCCACACAATTTCGGCCTCGATTTCGCTGCGGTCGTTGCGGTCCGGCATGAATATAAAGGCGTTCCGGGGCGCCAGGTAAAGCTCCGTTGCCTGAAAGCCCGCCGCGCGCGCCAGCCCGATGAACGTCAAATTCACCCGGTGGCCAGTCGCGTAGCCGCGCTCCAAGACGTCCGCGGCGTTGCCGTCCGCCTTCAGCTCTTCCGCTTTTTGTTCCGTCTTGCCCTTGTAATCTTCCATACTCAGATTCCGGATCTGTTCCACGCGGTCGTATATTTTTCGTAGTTTGGCTTCCGGAGAATCGCTCGGGGAGACGATCTTGGAAATCTCCTGATTTAGCGCGTCTTTCTTGCCGTCGAAATGTTCGATCTCGCTATCCCATTTTTTCGCGAAATATCCCCAATATTTTTCTTTGGATTGGCCTGGGTCGGGATCCGATGGCTCGATGTAATAAAACTCCACGGTCGGTTCGATCGCCACTCTAGGCGGCATCAGCGGTTCTTCGACAATCGCCGGAACATCGTTTACCGCCATCGAGTACGAGTCGTTTGCGGATTGCTTCATCTGCGCGTCCTTCGGCAACAAATAGCTCCGGTATCGCGCGCTAAAGCCGCTGCGGCTGAACACGTCGTTGGGATAATAGGTAAAGTGCGCTTCGCGGGTGTAAAGATCGCTCGAAAGAACCCAGCCCTCGTCGTGCACCCAGCCTGGTCTCGACTGGCGATCGTACTTGTACTCGACGATGCATCCCGGCTGCACGTCCGGCAATGTGAAGGCCTTCGCGAAATACTTAATTCCTCCAGTCTTCACAATCGTGCTATCGAGCACTTTGCCGTCGAAATCTTTGATTGTTCCATCCGGCAGAATTGTCCGGCCACTCACGTAGGGAATCGTTTCCCACGATTTGTTGTACGGTATTTCGATGTGGCCCTGTTTCGTCCCTGCCTGCGTGAAAATCTTGATTCGGACGTATTCTCGGACTGCATCGCCCGAGACGTTCGCCTGCCGCGCATCGACTTCGCTCTCGCGGTACAAAATCATGGCGTCCGCGCCGGGCTCTTTGGGATTGTCTTTCAGCGCGAGGTCCTCGGGCGAAATCGGCAGCCAGCCAAGCGTCGCGCTCGTCGGTACCGCGCGTACGACTACGAGCAAAACGGACAGCAGCATCACTTGCGAGACGCTTCGAACGATTCTGTTCATATGGCCCTCGTCGCACCGCCGGAAACGCAGCATTGGAAAGGGATCAGACGGAGTCTGGGTGCGCCCTTTCTGGCTTAATGTGTATATAGTGAAGTGGCGCAACCCTAACTTAAGATATGCGGGTTGTCAATCACCCAATAGTTCACTGTCAAAGCTCGTTAGACGTGTCCTTTTTTGGGTTTTTGTTTTTGCCATGAAAGTGGGTGACGATTATTCCGCATCGTTCCCCGTCGATGCGCGAGACGTAGGCAGGCGCTTGCTTTACCGTGACGATGGGCGCGGATCGTTGCGCCTCGCGCCTGACCCTGCGGCGGGCTCAAGGGCGGGACGCGTTCTCCAATACGCCAGCAGATCGCCTACCAGGTAGAGCGATCCTGTTGCGAACACCGCGTCCGCGGGTTCGGCCAGTTCGATCGCGCGCTCCAGCGCGGCCACCGGATCGGGCGCTATGATCGAATTTCTCGTCAAGTGCGCGGTCATTTCCGCCAGCAGCGGAGCGGAGATGGCGCGCGGCTGATGCGGCTCGC
>JAGWRH010000128.1 GCA_028876695.1 Acidobacteriota bacterium
ACTCCGTAGATGGGCGCGTCGTGCCCGCATTTGAAACTGGAAACCTGCAAGGCTACCAGGTTCGGATGCCGCGCGGTGAATTTCGCCGCCCACAGCTCGTGATTCGTTCCGCAGGAATACGAGTTCTTCCATACATCCGAAATTTCGAGCGGATGCTTGATCGTTCCTGCCCGAACTTCCTCGCCAAACAGCCTCTCGAGCAGGTCCTCGTCCATCGGCAGCGTGTTCTGCGAAAAGATAGGATAGCCGCGTTTCTGGAACTCTTCCATGATGCCGTGATTGAGCCCCGGATCGTGGTGATACGGCCTGCCGAGCATCACGATGCCGATGCGGTCCTCGCGCTCGACCTGATCGAGCACCTCGCGCGCGCGCCTGCGGATGCCGGCTTCGTATTCCTCCAGCGCGCGATAGCCCGCTGCGACGGCGCGATCGCTTTCCGCTTCCGACAAACCCAGCAACGGCGCCCACGCCTGATACATCTGGAACGCGAACAGTTTCCGGTCGGCGAAATTCAGGATCGGATCGAGATACGTGACATTGATTTCGCCGAACACGTTGTTTTCTTTCGTGAAGGCCGCTTTTACCGTCTCCGGCGTCGCCGTCACCGTCGGGCACGCATTGCTGCCGGTGATGTTTTCCAGCGGCGTGTGCAGCACGTCCACCATCGGGAAGAAAATCACGTCGAGCGGCTTCTTGCGATGCTTCACCTGAATCAGGTTATAAACGTGCGAGATCGCGACTTTGGCGGGGAAGCACGGATCGATCGCGCCGCGGCTCGCTCCCGCGCGATACAATTCCGGGCTGGTGTAATCGGAATAAATGATGTTTTCCGACGGCACGCCGAGGCTTTCGAGATACGCATTGAAAAGCGGCGCGTAGACATACGCGTTCAAAACGCGCGGAATACCGATACGCAACTCCTTGCGCCCTTCCATCAGTTCCGCGCGCTGCTTCGCCGCTTTCGACCACCGGGGTGAAGGGACGGGATCGGCGACGAGCGGCGTGTTCCGCGGCCGGAACGCTTCTCGTGATGCGATCTCCACGAAATTCGGGTTCGCTTCCTTGATTTGATCGATTCCGGCCTTGATCTCTTTCATGTCGTCGAGGTTTTCCGCCGCGCCCTTCTCGCACGTGGCGATGATCAACCGCCGTTCGTTCGGCGCGAGTGGAACTTTCGTGTGCTTCGCGGCGGACTGCGCGGGATGCAAGGGAAGGGGATCGTGCACCTTGAAATCGATGAACGTGCGCAGGCACGTGTTCTTGCAGAAATTGCACCGCGTATCCTCGCTGCGCGTGGTGCGGTACTCAATCTTGCGCACGGCGTCGAGGCCGATGAACGTTGTTTTCCTGCCATTGCGCCACAGGCGCAGCGCCTCTTCCGCCGCGCCGATCGCGCCCGCCTCTGCGCAGTGCTCGTGGACGATGATCTCCGGCTCCCTGCCCGCCGCCCGGAAGCTGCCGCGGATGAAATCGACTTCCGCCTTCACCACGGCCAGGTTGTTTTGCGTGCCGCCCTGCAGGATGAACCTTGAACCGAGCGCGGCGAGATTCGGAATACTCGCCACGTACAGAAAAACGTTTTTCGGCAGCACCGCGGCGA
>JAGWRH010000129.1 GCA_028876695.1 Acidobacteriota bacterium
CCCTGAGCAGTGTTTGCGAAGGGCCAAATGTGCGAGCGAAGTAACGACTCGCGCGGGTTCAGCTGTTCCAACGAGACAAACCCGTCCGGCTGCCGCGAATCTGCGCGGATGGCCGGCCATGTTTGTCTCCCCGTTGAATTTGACGAACTGATCTTGAGGCGCCGCACAGGCGCGTGAGGAGAACACCGAAATGGCTCGAGTGAAACGCGGCACGAAGCGTCGCGCGCGGCGCAAAAAGCTTTTGAAGCACGCCAAGGGATTCTTTCTAACCAAGAGCAAGCTGTACCGCTCCGCAAAAGAGGCGGTGAATCGGTCGCTACGATATAGCTATCGCGACCGGCGCGCGCGAAAGCGCGATTTTCGCACGCTGTGGATTCAACGCATCGGCGCGGCCGCGCGTAATAACGGGCTCAGCTACAGCCAGCTGATTCACGGACTGAAGGTTGGCGGCATCGACCTGGATCGCAAGATTCTGGCGGAGATGGCGGTCAACGACGCGGAGGGGTTCGCGGCACTGGTTGCGTCGGCGAAACAACACCTCGGCTCCGCGCCGGCGGCATCGCAGGCACAAGCGTCCGCGTAGCGGTTTCGGTTGCAGAACGGGTCTCGGAGCGCCGAGCACCAGGCCGGTTGTTTTTCTCGATGACGGTTGACACCACAACCCAAACGCTCGCTCAGCTTGGCGCCGCCACGCTGGATCAGGTCGAGTCGCGTTTCACCGAGATTCGCGCGAGCTTTGACGCTGAAATCTCGCGCGATTCCGTCTCGGGCGATTGGGTGGCGTTCGTCGCGCAATGGACGGGGCGCAAATCCGGCGTTCTGACGCGCATCGCCGATAACTGGCTCAAGTCCGCAGCGCCGGAACTGAAAAAGGTCGTCGGGCTGGAGTTTCAGAAGCTCAAGGCACACGTCGAATCCTCGTTGGAATCCAAACGCAAGGAAATAGAATCCGCAGCCGAGCACGGCGCCGCGGCGCGGGACCGCGTTGATCTTTCACTGCCCGGCGCCGAGCGCGCCATCGGCACGCGCCACCTGATCCGGCAAACCTACGAAGAGTTGACGCGTATCTTTCTTTCGATTGGCTTCAGCGTAGTGGAGGGGCCGGAGATCGAGACGCCGTACTACAATTTCGAGGCGCTCAACATTCCGGAACATCATCCGGCGCGCGACAACATGGACACGTTTTACATTGAAGGCGCGCGCGAGCCGCATCTGCTGCGCACGCACACGTCTCCGATGCAGATCCGCACGATGGAAAAGCAGCCGCCGCCGGTGCGCATCGTCGTGCCCGGGAAGGTGTACCGCCGCGACAACCCGGATGCCACGCACGGATACATGTTCCATCAAATCGAAGGACTTGCCGTCGATACAGATATCACTTTCCGCGATTTCAAAGGCACCGTCGAATATTTCGTGCGCGAATTTCTCGGGCCAAAAGCCCGAACGAGGCTGCGGCCAAGCTATTTTCCGTTCACCGAGCCTTCGGCCGAAGTGGACGCGAGTTGCCATGTGTGCGGCGGCAGCGGCTGCCGCATTTGCAAATTTTCAGGATGGATCGAGCTCTTCGGCGCGGGGATGGTCGATCCGGCGGTGTACGGATTCGTGAAGAACGGTTACGACGCCGAAAAACATTCCGGTTTCGCGTTCGGCATGGGCATCGACCGGCTGGCGATGATGAAGTATGGCGTGACCGAGTTGCCGCTGCTCTTTCAGAACGACGTCCGGTTCCTGCGGCAATTCCCCTGACGCACGGCGGGAAAAGACTTGTCATTGACGCCGGCTAACTCCAAAGAGCGGTTCTCAAGCCGCGTGGCGGATTACGTCCGCTACCGACCCGGATATCCCGCTACGATTCTCGATGCGCTGCGCGACGAATGCGGACTTACGCCCGAATCCGTTATCGCGGATGCCGGCTCAGGCACCGGCCTGCTCGCGCGCTTGTTTTTGGAAAATGGCAATGTACTTTTCGGCGTCGAACCGAACGCCGAAATGCGCGCGGCGGGAGAAGAGTACCTGCGCAATTACCCGAAGTTTCACAGCGTCGCCGGATCGGCCGAAGCAACGACGCTTGCGGCGGCAAGCGTTGATTTCGTGATCGTCGGCCAGGCGTTTCACTGGTTTGATCCAATCGCGACGCGAAAGGAATTCGCGCGGATTTTGCGCCCGGGCGGCTGCATTGCCGTGGTTTGGAACGAACGCCGAGTCGAAACTTCGGGCCTGCTACGAGCGTACGAAGCGCTGCTGCGGGAGTATTCGAGCGACTACGCGCAGGTTTCAGCCAGGTATCCCGAAGATCAGCGCATGGCGGAGTTTTTCGCTCCCGGCGAAAGTCGCCAGAGGACTTTTTCGAACGAGCAAATCTTCGACTTCGAAGGACTGCGGGGCCGGCTGCTCAGCTCGTCTTACTCGCCACCGAAGGATCATCCAAATCACGAGCCGATGCTCGCCGAGTTGCGCCGCATCTTCGACGCGCACAGCGAAAACGGCTACGCGCGGATCGAGTACACGACGCACCTGTACTACGGACGCCTGGAAAAGTAAGCATACAAATCAGCACGGGAAAGAACGAGGCGCGACCGCGGACGGACGAATTTGCTACCGGGGCTACGCCGCAGATCTGCCTGTAGTCGGCACGAGGTGCGTTTCAAACCAGCCGGCCGCTAGCCGAGCCACTTCCTCGAGGGCGCCAGGTTCTTCGAACAGGTGCGTGGCGCGCGGGACGATGTGCATGCGTTTCACTCCGCTGCCGAGTTGCGCAAGCGCGCGACGGTTCATTCCGATAACCGGTTCGTCATTGGCGCCCACGATGAGGAGCGTGGGAGCCGTCACGCGCGCAAGTGCATCGCCTGCGAGATCGGGACGTCCGCCGCGGGAGACGATCGCGCCGATTTCGTTGGCGCGCAATTTTGAGGCGGCGACCAGGGCCGCGGCGGCGCCCGTGCTCGCGCCGAAATATCCCAGCCGCATTCCGGCCATATCCGGCTGGCGCATCAGCCAGCGAGTCGCCTCCACGAGCCGGGTGGCCAGAAAGGGGATATTGAAGCGCAGCTCACCGCTCGCTTCGTCGATTGTTTCTTCGTCAGGAGTTAGAAGGTCGAACAGGAGTGCGCCGATGCCAGCAGCGCGAAGCACCTGCGCCACGTAACGATTTCGCGGACTGTGGCGGCTACTACCGCTTCCATGCGCGAATAGTACGACGGAGACGGCGCCAGCCGGCATGCCCAAGGTACCTTGCAGCGTTACATTACCCGCTTCGATGGAGGCTTCCTGCTCGGTACCGTCCGCGGGGATTTTTCGACCCGGAATCATGCGCCGTCCGCCCAGACTAGTCCTGAATCCAACCCGGAGCATCGCTTGCGGGGAACGATTTGCGCGAAGCCTCGTCCACCAGATTATCGCCGCCCGAACCCGAACCTGGCGGGCGCGCCACCGGCCCGCGCTCGGCGGCGCGGCGCAATAGCTCGATCACTTGCTCGTCGGTGACCTGCGAGAAATCCTCGTAGAACTGGCCGATGGCATAGAAACGCTCCGGCGTGTGCACACAGACAAGTTCATCCACATGTTCGCGCAGGCGTTTGCAGGTCGAAGCCGGAGCGACCGGCACGGCCAGCACAAGGCGCGCCGGCTGCATCTGGCGCAGGGCTTTGATCGCCGCGAGCATGCTGGATCCTGTGGCAATGCCATCGTCGACCACGATCACCGTTTGGCCCACAAGGTCGAGCGGCGGTTTCTTGTCGCGGTAAGCGCGTTCGCGTCGTTCGAGTTCAGTCTTCACGCTTTGCGTGGCGCGCTCAATTTCCAACTCGGAAATATCCAGCTCGCGAATAAGGTCGCGGTCGAGCAACCGGACGCCTCCGCTGGCGACTGCGCCGAAGGCCAGCTCCTCCTGCCCCGGTACGCCCAGCTTGCGCGAGAGGAATACGTCGAGTTGGACTTTTAGCGCTCGTGCCACTTCGTATGCCACGGCCACGCCGCCGCGCGGGATTCCCAGCACCAGCACGTCCGGACGTCCAGCGTAGCCCACGAGCTTCGCAGCTAGCTGCCGACCCGCATCTGCTCGGTCCGAGAAGATCACGTCCATGCGTTCATTGTAGGATTCCAGATACCCGAATTTCCACCTCTGGCAGGTTCGCACATAGGAGGTAGCGTGCCTGTGGCGCAGGTCACGCGCGTTCGTGATGCGCGGCGCAAAAAGAGATAACGACGCTGCTGTTGATAGCCGTAGTAGCGAGACTTAGAAGATGCGGGTTTCTGTCGACTACTTCAGGGGCGGAGCCGGGACCAGCGGCAAGCGGCGTGGCTCTCCGTGGAATCCACGGACGTCCACTTCGTCCAGCAGGAGCGACGGAGCCACCACGCTACTCGGTATTCCACCGGCGCCCTGGGCCGAGCCGAACGAACCGAGAGCCGTGCCCGCGAGCCCGTCCTGCGGATTTTGCAGGTAGTCGTAAACCGCGGCGTCGCTGCCGACCCCTAGAACGTCACGCAGGGAGCGCATATTCAGTCCTTCCAAGATTCCACCGCGCACAGGCTCTTCATGCCCGTCGGAAACGTACACGCGGTAGAGGAGCAGCGGAACTCGCGCGCCGCTGGCGATATCGCCGCCGAGCTCACCGACAAAATCGGTAAAATCCTGCTGACTCAAAGACGAGATCGCCGGGTCGTCCATGCGCTTCACTTCCAGACACCAGGGAAGGCCATCGTCCTTGCACGAGGCGAGGAATTTTTTGCGCAGGTCGTCGGGCTTCAATTCGTTGCTGGATTGAAAAAATAGATTGCTGCTCAAGGCCTGCGGATCGCTCAGAAGCGCCGAGCGCGCGTGTCCATTGGAAACATCGAAATTGGGACCCGGCCGGCGGGACATCAGCAGATTGCGCAGAACACCATCCTGCACGATGGTGACGCGTTGCGCCGGCACTCCTTCATCATCAATCGCATAATTTCCGATCAGAAGTTGGCCATCCAATGCGCTCTGCGTGGGATCATCGATCAGTGTTACGGCAGGAGGCAGAACTCGCTGCCCCACTCGCTCCGTCCACTCATTGCGCCCGCCGAATCGTTCCATGAAGGTGTCGAAGTCTTCCGTAGCGGAAAGCGGGGGACGCGCTCCCGAGAGCGACGGCTCCAAAATCTGCGCCAGAAGGGAACCCGCTGCCTGCGGATCGAACAGAACCGGGCCGGTGTAATCCGGCACGAGCGGCGCTGAACGCACGGCCACCAGTTCAGCGGCGCGCTGCGTGAGCGCTTGTGAAACGGTGGCGGCATCGGGTAGGCCCGCCGGAGCGGCGGAATACACCGCGTAATAATTGTGCAACGGCATGCCGTCGGGCGCATCGGCGCCCAAGGCCGCTTCGATAGCGGCAAGTGAATGCGAAGTGCGGATGGTAGTGCCTTCGCTGGTCATCAGGTATTGCGTGGCGTAGATCAAGTAGTAGTGAACGCGCGCGCCGCTGATGTCCGGATAATTCGTCAGAACCGCGGACGTAGCGCGCGCCTCGTCATCCCAATTTCGCGAGGTCCAGTCGGGCTCGATTCGCGAATCGATCTTCACCAACGGAGTGACGCGCGAAAAATCGTCGATTTCCGGAGGTTTGGTCAAACTGCGCAGAAACGCCTGTTTCAGGGACATCTGCGTGAGCGCTGATTTGTAAGCCTGATCGGTTGCCAGCCACAAATCCTGGCGAAGCGAGTTGTAGTCGCGGTCGATCCCTACCTGACCGCTCGATCCGAGGAACCCGCGGAAGCCGTCGTCGCTCAGAAAGTTGGAGCTATCCAAATGATAATCGCCGACGCGCACATCCACGCTCATGAGCCGGAGATTCGAAGTTGTGTTGGAAAGAATCGCGCCGAACGAGGCCGAAATCGAGCGTATATCAAGATCCAGCAGACGGTATTCGATGTAGAAGGGCTTGTCCGCGCCGGGCAGTACGAGCCGGTCACGCGCACGCGCCATTTCGTCGCGCATGGCGTGCAGCGTGAGATCTTTCTCGCTTTCCGGTACGGGAGCCTGCGCCAGCGTGGGCGACGCCGCGATCGAAATAAAAATGGCCGCCGCAATCGTTGCGCTCAAAAATATCTTCACTGACCCGCTCCTTTTGACTCCGGATCGTGAGCGGGTGGCGGCAGGATCGGTGGCCGGTCCGTGGAGGTTTCTTTCTTTTGCACCTCAAGCTCGGAGATCAACATAGCCGGAGCGACCGCGGAAACTGGGACAGACCCGGACTCGGCGCCGCAGTAGCCATTGAAAATCTCGGGTTTGTTGCCGGTGGCGACAATCTTCGTGAGCGAAACGAGCGGTGTGCCGACGATGTTGACGCCGCGCACCAATTCATCGGGGCGGCCGTCCGGGAATACTTTGTAGACCACCAGCGGAAGCACCTGGAAAGCTTGGGGGTTGCTGCGGCCGGTGAACGTGAAGCCGCCCGCGATATCGTCGATGAGCAATCCGAAAGGTTTGTGCTGCTCTTTCACGAGTTGGATCAGCCTCTCGCGCAATTGCTGGTTGGTCACCGTGCGCGAGCTGCTGACGATCAAATTTCCCTGGCGCGCCACGGGAACGTATCCGAGCTGCCGGCGTCCGTGGCCATTCGAATGGGGAATGCCGACGAGCGGCGAGCGCGACATCAGAAACGTCTTCAGCACGCCATGATCGATCAGCTGAACGTCTTGCGCCGGCATGCCTTCGTCGTCGAACGGGTAGTAACCGAGCAGCATCTGCCCGTCGAATGATTTCTCTGTTGGGTCGTCTTTGATCGATAGGAAAGCCGGTAGAATCTGCTGTCCGATTTTGCTGGTGAACGTCTGGCCTTCGGTGATCTGCTTCTGCCTGAAACCTTCGGCGCGATGACCGAAAACTTCGTGGAAATACACCGCGGCGGCGCGCCCGGTGAGCAACGCAGGACCGGCATAGGGGTCCACAAGAGGCGCTTTGTCGAGGCCCGCCGTTTCCCGAAGCATGGTGTGGATACGAGCCATCACTTCCTTATCTGTGGGGGCCTCGCTGGCGTCGCGCCAATCGAAATTTGCGTATCGGTCGATATCCATGCCATCGGGCGCTTTGCTCTGGACGTACAGCTCCAGACGGTAGTGGACCAGCCCGAAGGCGAGCTTGGTTCCTTCTGAAGTCACTTGATATTGATTCGTCGCTTCCGCGGTGAAAGTGGCGATTGAGTTGAGCACCGCCGGAGAAGCGCTGAATTCCGCCGTATATCTGCGAACGCGCGCTTCCCAGGGTTTGCGGTCCACGCGAATTTCCACGGGAGCTCCGATGGACGTATGCGGCTCCTCGCGCGAAAAATCCGGCGCGGCACCTTCGGCCGTCTGCACCTGCACCTGCTGGCTGGTCTTCACTTTGATCAAAGCCTGCACAGCGGCGCGATATTGGCGGTCCGTTTCGCGCCAGATCTGGCGGCGAAGCACGGGAACGTCGTCATCCAGCACGACGTCTGTACCGGGACTAGTCCAGCTGGGCTGCTGGCCCGGAATATCGTGCGTATCGTCCAGCTGATAGCTCCCGACGCGCGTTTGGACCTGCAGCCATCGTCCGCGATCCTCCGAGCTTGAAAGCAGAGCGCCGTTGGACCCGGAGACCGTGACTCCCTGGCGGTCGTCAACCGTGTAGCTGATAAAATACGCGGGCGGGTCGGCCTTGGAGAGGATGGGAAATGACCGGTCCAACTCAGATTGCATGGCCGTTAGGACAGCGGGAACCGGCGCGACCATCGTGCGCGCCTGGCGATTTGCCCGAGCGTTTGCGGCCACGCAGACCCATGCTGCCGCGAGTACGGCCACACCTACAGTGGCAAGTTTCGAATTTCTTCCAGATTTCATCGTGACACGGAGCTCATCAGTTTAAGATAGGATTCCACCGAATCCAAACGAAAACCCCGGCGGCCGTTTCGATCCGGCTCGATGACAACCGACGCGAGTAAAACTCCGGGTGTTCCGTTGGAGGGAGGCTTAGATGCGCGCAGTGATGGTGCGGAGGTATGGGCCTCCCGAAGTTTTCGAGCTGCAACAGTTGCCGGACCCGCAGCCCAAACCGGGAGAAGTGCTGATCCGCGTCAAGGCCATCGGCGTCAATTTCGCCGATCTGCTGCAACGGATGGGGATCTATCCGGAGACGCCTAAGCCTCCGTTCATTCCGGGACTTGAGGTCGCGGGCGTTGTGGACAAAGCCGCCGAAGCAGGTGCGGAAGAGAACAGTGAGAGCCTCCGGCCGGGCGATGCCGTCGTGGCGCAAACGAATTTCAACGCCTACGCCGAATGGGTGGCTGTTCCCGCCGCGTCGGTATCTCGCTTGCCGGCCGGGATGGGCTTCACTGATGGCGCAGCGATTCCGGTAAATTATCTAACGGCGTATGAGGCGATCGTCACGATGGGGAATATGCAGCCGGGCCACCGAATCTTAATTCACGGCGCGGCGGGAGGCGTCGGCACGGCAGCTGTGCAGATTGCCCGCGCAAAGGGGTTGTTCGTATTTGGCACAGCCGGGCCGGCGAAGCAGGAGTACCTGCGCAAAATCGGCGTGCAGCACGCTATCGATTACGAAAAGGCGGATTTCGCCGAAGTGATCGGGAAATACGCGCCGGGCGGCGTGGAGATGGTGATGGATCCGATCGGCGGAAAATCCTGGCGGAAGAGCTACGAATGTCTCGCGCCGACGGGGCGGCTGGTGACCTACGGCTTCTCAGCCGTTGCAGGCCCCGACGGAAAAATGAGCCGCATACGCGCCGCAAAAGCGCTGATGCAAACGCCGAAATTTAATCCGCTCGACCTGATGAAGAAAGGTGCCGCGGTGATCGGCGTAAATCTGCGGCAGGCCCGGTTGCGCGGCGATCGTTTGCGGAGCGCGATGAACGAAATCTTCCGGTTGTATGCGGCGGGGAAAATTAAACCAATTATTTCGAAGACGTTTCCGCTCGAGCAGGCCGCAGCGGCGCATCAATTTGTGCAGGAGCGCAAAAACATGGGAAAGGTGGTCCTCACCGTGAAGTAGACCTGCATGCGCGGGCGGTGGCAACGACCTGCAGGCGATCGAGTGCAGCACCGACCGGCTCGCGCCCAGCAACGTTGCGGCTACCGCGGGTTCGGGCCGCGCACGATTTGCACCAGATCGTCCGGCCGCACCCATTTCGCGAACGCCGCCTGTACGTCCGAGGCGTTGAGCTTCACGTAATGCTTGGCCGCGATTTCCGGTTCGTTCAGCGGCAGCCCGGTGATCGAGCGGGAAAGCAAGCCATTGGCAATGCTGCTGACGCTCGCTTCAGAAAGCGGAATCTCGCGAAGCAGGAGCGCTTTGGCCTGCTGCAGCTCGCCTGGGGTCACCGGTTGCTTCTGTAGGGCGCGCAAATTGTCTACGACCAGCGTGCGCGCCTTCGACACGTTCGGCGGATCGCACGCGTAGGTCACGCTGTACACGGTGCGGGTGCGCCCGAATTCAAAATTGGAGTTCACGAAATAAACCAGGCCACCATTCATGCGCAGGTCGCGGTACAGGCGCGTGGCGTAGAACCCGCCGCCCAGCACGTGATTGCCGAGTTCGAGCGCGTAGTACTTGGGACTGAAGCGGTTCAACCGAAGGGTCTCGGCAAGCGTCACTTGATCCTGTACCCGGCTCTTATCCGGAACCACGTTGCTGGATGGTTTGTTTTCCGGCACGGCCGGATAATCGGTGTCGGGTTTCGAGCCCGCGGAGCTCCACGCTCCGAAATATTTTTCGATTTCAGATCGTGCGTCGGCCGGTGAAACGTCGCCAATCACCACGATGGTGGTCAGATCGGGGCGATAAGCCTCACCATAATATTTCTGCACGTCGGCAAGCGTGAGTACTCCGACGGTCTGCGGCGTCGCGTGGCGGCTGGCAGGATCGGTTGGCGGAAACAGCGCTTTATCGAGCGCCAGCTCCGAAAGGAAACCCGGGCTCTCGATTTCGCCGGCAACGCTGCGCGCCG
>JAGWRH010000130.1 GCA_028876695.1 Acidobacteriota bacterium
CCCAGAACGCGCCCCGCGCGGCAAAGTAGTTCCAGAACGTCGAGCCGTATTCGAGCAGAATCACCACGGTGATCGGCGCGTCGCTCGGCCCGAAATTGCTGATCTGCTGTGGCTGGCCGTCGTCCAGCACGCGAAAATTTTCTTTCTTCAGTCCGGTCACCAGGTCGCCGTCGTGATCCGTCACCGTGGCGTCCACGTCAACGAGGTTCGAATTCACGGTGATCACCGCTTGCGGCGAAGAGGGCGGCGGAGGCTGCTTGCTCGAGGACTGCCCCGGCTTGGTTGCCGGCGGCGCGGGCTGTTCCGGCTGCTGCGCGGGAGGTGGTCCCATCGGTCCTTGCTGCTGGGCGAAAACCGGCCACACGCTCGGCGGCACGCCCAGCCCGGCGATCAGCGCCGCCATCAGAACCACGCGAAACCAGCCTTGTCGTCGCACGTCCTGTTTTACCTTGAATTCATGCTGCCACGCCCGCAGACCCCGGTCAATCGGTCACGGCGTAGAGCCGGGCAGGCCACGTCGCACGGCGATGCCTCAACCCACCGTATTCTGTGATTCGCTCACCGGAGAAAAGGATGTTGCAGCGAACCGGAGGGTAAGCAGGGCCACGGAACCGATTCGATCTTTATTCGCCAGCCCTCTAGTTGATCCAGTTGTCGGGGCGTTCGGGAGGTTTATCGCGGTGCTCGCGGACGTACACTTCGAATTTCCTGCGCAGCCGCCGCTGCTTCCAGTCCGAAAGAACGTTGCGCCAGTTGTACAGATGCGATCCGCGGCGCAGATACACGTACCCGACCAGCATGCCGCCCAGATGGCAGATGTGCGAGATGTTGTCGCCCGCGGCTCCGATGGTGCCGAAAAATTCGATCGCTCCCATGATGACCACGAAGATGCGCATTGACACCGTGACCGGCAGCGGGAACATCCACACCCGGCGGTGCGGCAGCAGCACGGCATCCGCCAGCAGAATCCCGTAAATCGCGCCGGAGCAGCCGATCGTGGGAATCAGCGATGTGCCCAGCCCGTGCGGATCGAGCGCCATCTTCACGATGATGTCGATCACTCCAGCGCCGATCCCGCACAAAAAGAAATAGACGTAGAAGCGCCGCGCCCCCCACATGTGCTCCAAATCGGCGCCGAACATCGCCAGATACAGCAGGTTCAGCAGGATATGAAGAATCCCGTCATGCAAGAAAAGATAGGTGAACGGCTGCCAAACGCGGAGCCCATGCGTTGCGGCATACGGAGAAAGGCCGAACCAGCGCAGCCAGAAATCCCAGCCGGCCGGCCCAATAATCAGGCGCGATAATTCCTGCAGGAGAAAAACGCTGACGCACGCAATGGAAAGTGTCTTGACGGCGCGGGGAAAATATTCGCCGATATCGAAACGGAAGCCGTAACCGCGCGAAAAGGAACCCACGATTGCCAATTTTAGAGAGTCGCGGCGGCGGAGTCAAAGACGCCGTACTGCGTCAGTCTGGATCTTCTGGATCGGCCGGCGGGAACGGGAGAATCAGACCGCCGCGCCCTCGGGCCCTACTGCAACCGGTCGATTTTCGCCGCCAGGATGAAATCGCTTTCCGTCAGGCCGTTGATCGCGTGCGTCCATGTGATCACTTCCGCCTTGCCCCAAGACAGCAAAATATCCGGGTGATGGCCCTGCTGCTCGGCCACGTCGCCCACTTTGTTTACGAAGGCGAGTGCCTGCTTGAAATCGGGAAATTTGTAAGCGCGGGTGATGTGATGGCCGTTCACCACGTTCCATTGCGGCACTTCCTTGGTGAGTTTTTCGAGTTCTTTGCCGGCCAGGGGCGGCACGCCGCCGCGGCACGGAACGCAATTTTTGCTGGCGAGATCGCTCATACGAGTGCGCCTCCTGCGAACGCGAGGTGAGGTATGGGGTGGTTGTAAATGAAACGTGAATCAGGCTGCGCGGTGGAATACCCAGGGCGGGTGCTGCTATTCTCTACCGCGAGCATTGCCAAACGGTCCGAG
>JAGWRH010000131.1 GCA_028876695.1 Acidobacteriota bacterium
GAGCGCGCGGACGGCGCTATAGGCGTCATCGCCGCCCAGCACTTTTTGCCCGCCGCCTCCGCCGGTATCCGCGGGATTCGCCGGCTCGATGGTGGGATTTCCTTTGTAGTAGATCGCACCTTGCTCGCGCGTGTTGACGTACACGAATCCCGTCAGCGGGCTGTACGACGGGCTCGTCCAGTTCACCGACCCCGTGATGCTCGGGTAGATTAGATTTCCTTTTTTGGTGGGCTCGTTATTGGGCATCTGGATTGGCCGTCCGTTCGAGTCCAGCCCCTTCGCCCAGGTTTGCTTCGCGAACGCCTGCCCGGCGATAAACTTTCCGGTTTCGCGGTCGAGTACGTAATAGAACGCGTTGCGATTCGCCTGCGCGACCAGATGCCGCATTTGTCCGTGGATCGTGGCGTCGAAAAGGATCGGCGGCTCCGCCGAATCCCAGTCGTGCGTTTCGTGGGGCGAAAACTGGAAATACCACTTCATCTTGCCGGTGTTCGCGTCGATGGCCAGTAGCGAGCAGGAGTACAAATTGTCGCCTTTGCGCGCGTCGCCGTTCCAGTCCGGCGCCGGGTTGCCTGTGCCCCAGAAGATCGTGTTGGTTTCGGGATCGTACGAGCCGGTGTTCCAGGTGGTCGCACCGCCATACTTCCAGCTGTCGCCTTCCCAGGATTCCACCCCCGGTTCGCCGGCGCTGGGCACCGCGTACAGTCGCCACAGCCGTTTGCCGGTTTTCGCGTCATACGCGTCGATGAAGCCGCGCAACCCTGCTTCGCCGCCGCCCATGCCGACAATGATCTTCCCGTCGATTGCCAGCGGCGCCTGCGTGATGGCCACGCCCTCGGCATTGTTGCCGATCTCGCTGGTCCACTTCATTGCACCGGTCTTCGCGTTGAGGCACACCAGGTGCGCATCGATTGTGGCCACATACACGTCGTTACCCAGCACCGCGACGCCGCGGTTGGTTGGAAAAAGTCCGATGGTAAGCAGCCGTCGCGGCAGCGGAGCGGTCCATTGCCACACTGGCCGCCCGGTGCGAACGTCCAGCGCCGTCACCGTCGTCGGCGGTTCCGTCACATACATGATTCCGCCTTCCACGATGGGCGTGGACTCGAAAATTCCCTGGTGGCTCAGTTGGTAAACCCAATGCATCTTGAGCTGATTCACATTCGACGGATTCACCTGCTTCAACCCGGAAAAGCGCCACGACGAGTAATTCCCGCCGTAGGTGAGCCAGTCCTGCGGATGCTGCGCTGCGTGCAGGATTTGGTCGTACGTGATGTTGCTCTGCGCGCGCGCCGTTGCCAGGCATCCAACCGCCAGCGCCATCACTCCGAGTCCGTGGAAAACGCATCGAAGCGATTTCATCGCCGAACCTCCAGGCTCGCCAGGTAAGCCACCACGTCGTTCAACTGCGCTTCCGAAAGTTTTCCCTTGTAGCTGGGCATAAAGCTCTCATTGGGGAGTTCTTCGATGCTTCTCGCTTTCAGCTTGTCCACCGAAATGATGTTGCCATGCGCATCGCGCAGTTGCAGGCTGAACGATGACTCGTTCACGCGCGTGCCCGTCGCCACTTTGCCGTTCGCGAGCGTGACGCGGTACATGCGGTAGCCGCCGTACGCCGCGCGCGAGGGAAGCCCCGGCTCGCCGTTCGGCTTGTTGGCGCCCGGATTCAGAAGCTCGTCGCGCAAAAATGACGCGGACCGCTCCGATCCAATGTCCGAGAGATCAGGCCCCGAGTCTCCGCCTCTTCCGTCGATACTGTGGCACGAAGCGCAGCCGCTCGACTGGTACGCTTCCTTGCCTTTTTGCGGATCGCCCGTTGCCGCGGCGCCTGTGGCCTGCCCGAGCGTTCCGACGTAATCCACGACGTCCCAGATCTTGTCCTCGCCCAGATAGGAGAAATTCGGCATTCCCGAGCCGATCACGCCGCCCCAAACCCGGTTGTACAGTCCCTCGGGCCCCATGGTGCGCGCCGCGCCCTGAATGTTCGGGCCGTTCGCGCCGCCGCCGTCGACGCCGTGGCACACAGCGCAGGTGCCGTCAAAAATCATCTTTCCCTGCGCGATGGATTGCGGAGTGGCCGGCGGATGCGCCTTGTGCGGAGGCGCTTGCCCGGTGGGAACTTGCGCCGCGGCGAATGGCGCTGTTGCCAAAAAAACGCACGCCAAGACGAGTGTGGCTCCATGCCACGAGAATTTCCAGGTCATTTCCATTTCCCCCCGCGCCACATTGTACATACCTGGCCGCAAACGGATTGCAAAAAATGGAATCTGCCCGCTCCGCGCCGCTCGATCAACCACCGCGATCGCGGGGTGCTGCTTGCTAAGGTTCCGTCCTCTTCGTGAAACCCGCCGTGCCGTTCACGCCGCGTGGCGGCGTTCTACTCTTGCGGCAAGTCGAAGACGAACAGTGAATTTCCCGACGAATCGGCCACGTATTGATGCCCATCGACCGCGTACGTCATGGGATTCGAGCGCAGCGGCGCGCCCAAATTGATGTGCCACAGGTTCTCGCCGGTGGTGGCGTTGAGCGCGAAGAAATTGCCCTCCGCATCGGCGGAGAACACCAGATTCCCGGCGGTCGCGAGCACGCCCGTCCACGAATCGCCGACCATCTCGAAATTCCACACGCGCTTGCCGGTCACTGCATCGAGCGCGCGAATCGACGTCGTATCCTGATCGCCCATCATGAATCGCCCGCCGCCTCCTCCTCCGCCCACCACGCCCACGGAATTTCCCGGCGCCATTTTCGCCTCGCCCTGGATGTACCACGCGCCGGCGTCGCGCGCGTTCACGTAGAAAAGGCCGGTCAATGGCGAATAGCACGGGCTCGTCCAGTTCACCCCGCCGGTCAGCGATGGATAGACAAGATTGCCCTCCGGCGTTGGCTGAATGTTTGGATTTTCGATCGGCCTTCCGTTCTGATCCAGACCCTTTGCCCAGGATTGCTTCGCGAACGGCACGCCGGTGATGAATTTTCCGCTCACGCGATCGAGCACGTAATAAAATGCGTTGCGATTCGCCAGCGCGACGAGCTTGCGCGGCTGCCCGTCCACTTGCGCATCGAAGAGGATCGGCGGCTCCGACGAATCCCAGTCGTGCGTTTCGTGGGGCGAAAATTGGAAATACCATTTCATTTTTCCGGTGTTCGCATCGATGGCCAGCAGCGAGCAGGTGAAGAGATTGTCGCCGAGCCGCCCCTCGCCATTCCAATCCGGCGCCGGATTGCCCGTGCCCCAGTAGATCGTGTTGGTTTCAGGATCGTACGAGCCGGTGTTCCACGTCGTGCCGCCGCCATTCGACCAGCTTCCATTGGCCCAGGTATCCGCCCCCGGGTCGCTCGGGCTGCGCGGCACGGTGTACAGCCGCCACAGCAGCTTGCCGTCGTTCGCGTCGAATGCGCTCAAGAAGCCGTGCGCGCCCGCCTCTCCTCCGCCCACGCCGACGATGATTTTGCCGTTGATCGCCAGCGGCGCTCCGGTGTCGGCGAAGCCCTCCTTATTGTCGGCCACTTCCACGCTCCACTTTTCGCGGCCGGTCTTCGCGTCCAGGCACGCCAGATGCGCGTCGATCGTGTTCACGTACACGTTGTTGCCAAGGAGCGCCACGCCGCGGTTGGTTGGGAAGAGGCCGATCACCACCATGTCGCGCGGAAGTTGCGGCGACCATTGCCACAGCGCCTTTCCCGTGCGCGCATCGAGCGCCACCACCGTGCTCGGCGGTTCGGTGACGTACATAATGCCGTCGTTCACCAGCGGCACCGATTCGATCACGCCGCGTCCGCCCATCTGATACACCCACGCGACCTTCAGCGAATTCACGTTCGCGGTATGGATCTGCTTCAGCTCCGAAAACCGCTGCGCCGCCAAATTCCCGCCGTACGTCAGCCAGTTGCCCGGATTCGGCGCCGACGCCGAATGCTCGATCTTCTCGAACGTCACCGGCGACTGCGCTATGCACGCAGCCGGTATCGTCAGAATTGCCAGTGCGATTGCCGTCCGCCCGACGATTCTCATTGCGCCCCCTTCAGCGTCATCAAGTACGCCACCAGATCGTTGCGCTGCTGCTGCGAAAGGCGGCTGAAGCTCGGCATGTAACTCTTCCCGAATTCCTTGTCGATCGACTGCACATCCGCTTTGTTGATCGTGTGGTAGCTCCCGGCCATATCCCGCAGCACGATCACGAACGAGTCTTCGTTCACGCGCACGCCGGTGAACGTCTTGCCGTCCTTCGTGACGACCTTGGTCATCAAGTAGCCGGTCCACATGCGCCGGTCGGGAAGCGCCGGATCGGCCGGCGGATTTTTCCCCGGATCGACCAGTACTTCGTCCAGATACTTCGGCGAGCGCGCCGAGCCGATGCCCGTCAGCGGCGGACCGATCGCGCCGCCCTTGCCGTCGACCTCGTGGCAGGCCGCGCAGCCATTCGACGCGAACAGCTCTTTTCCTTTCGCCGGGTCGCCGTTCACCGTCGTCTCGCCCGGCTCCGGTCCGAGCGTCTTCAAATACGCCACCACCTGCCACGCGCGCTTGTCGTTGAGCGAACTCACGGGCGCCATCGCCGTTCCCGGCAACCCATTGCGAATGATGCTGAACACGCCCTGCGGCCCACGCTTCCGCACCACGCCGTGGAGGTTCGGTCCCACGCCTCCGCTCGCGTCCACGCCGTGGCATTCGCCGCACGAACCCTGGAAATTCAATTTGCCGTCGTTGATATCCTGCGGAGTCATGTGCTCGGTGGGATCGCCTTGCGCGGCGGTCTGCGCGCTCTCGCCCCTTTGCCCTTGCTGCGCGGCTGCGGTTGCCGGCGCACCGCCCCAGAACGCGACCATCATCGCCAGCGCCCCTGCGCCCATCCATTTCATATTGGACATACGTCTTCCCCCAGCGAAAGTGACGCCACCTGCAAATCGCGTGTGCGAATATGCGCGGTGCACAGCGCCGCGCACAAGAGACGCGTCGTGTTAGGTAATACGACGCCGCAAATTATGTCAAGCGTTGTTCGCGGCTTACGTGAAGGCAGTACGCCTCCGGCCGCTCACCACTTCGGGTTGCCGCACGTGAAGTTCGCGGCGTCGTACGGATCGCCGCTGCCTTTATAGATCGCCGCCTGCGGATACGGACACGCCGGGTGCGTGCGATCGATCGCGCCCGCCACCCGATGCGTTGAAATAATCTTGTCCGGCGCAACGCCCGTCTCGCGCCACTTCTCGATCACGTCCAGCGCGTTCCAGGCGCCCTGGAAGCTGCCCACTGAAAATCCCGAGCACATGCCCGCGTCCGGCAGCACGAACAATCGCGCGAAACTCTGTGTCTCAGTTAGGTCGTCGCCCATCTCTTTTACGACGCTCTCGTAGTAATTCACCAGCCCGCCCGGAGGGATCGCGCCCTCCTGCCACGATTGATACAGGATGATTTTCCCGCCATGCTTCTCGAACGGACGCAGATCCGGATCGGTAAAATTGACCATCGAGCCGAACTTCTCATCCGCCAGCCGCGTGTCGCGCGAAACATCGAACGTGTGCCAATCCCAATCGGCATTCTGGAAAATAATCGTCGCGAAGAAATCTTTGTTGATCGCCATCGGGTCGGGACCGCCCGCCATCCAGTGCCACTCCAGTTCGCTGCCCGGCTCGAGTCCCGGATAGATCAGCGTGCCGTCGTCAAACTTCGCGCCCGCGTAAATTTGCCGCGCCGTCTGCACCTGCGCCGGAGTCAGGCACGCCGGCCCGTCCTCTTTTCCGGGGCATTGAATCGACGCGGGATCGAAATGGCACAGCCTCGGGTCCTCGACGATTCCGTCGCGCACGCCATCGAGCGCATCGCACTTGTCCAGCACCGCGCGATGGATCACCGGGAATTTCGCCGGCGGAATATATCCCGGTGCTTTGACGCCGTCCTTCAGCGCCACCCAGGAAAGATAGAGCGACACCGCTTGCAAATGCGTGATGTCATACGCCGGATCGCCGGCGGCAATGCCGTCGTAGTCAGTCGGATATTTCTGCGCCTCTGTGAGCGCCTGGTTCCCCCCTTCGTGGCAACTGCTCCAGAACGAAAGCCGCGCCGGTTTGCCGTAATACGCGGCCACGATCTGCTTCGCCGCGACCGTCATTTCATGCACCGCGCGGTGGCCCCAATCGGCGACCAGCTCCGGATGCCCGATGGCCCACGGAGGCAGCGCGCCGGTAGCTTCCTTGTCGGAATGCCCGGTGTCGGTCGAGGCGGTCGCGTACCCTTTCTCCAGCTCGCGCGCCATTCCGCCGTAGCTGATCGAGCCGACAAATCCCGGGTTCCCTTCTCCCAGATACAACCCGTTCCATTTCGACGCCGGCGGCAGCCAAACTTCGAATTTGATATGCGAATCGCTGGTCGGCGTGGCATAGGCAGCCACGCGGCAGAACGGCACCGAAACCTTCTGTCCCGTCGGCGTCCCGTAGCGTCCCGGCAAGCTTGGAACTTCGAAATCCGGCGGCGGGTTGATCGACTTAGCGAGCGTGATCGTCACGCCGGATATCTTCATCGACGCCAGGCTCTCGCACGATTGCTGCGCAGCCGCCGGAATCGCGCCCGCCAGGATGCCGATCAACAGCGCGCATCCCAATAGCACAACGACTCGCGCCTGCC
>JAGWRH010000132.1 GCA_028876695.1 Acidobacteriota bacterium
CACGGCTGGCCGCGACGATCAGCCCTTTGTGCTGCGATTGGCAACGGAGGGCGGGGAACAGCTCGTCGAAGCAAAGGCCGTGATTGATGCCTCCGGCACTTGGTGCACGCCGAACCCCGCGGGCGCCGACGGGCTGGCCGCGTTGGGCGAATACGATGCGGCTCATCGTATCGCTTACGGCATCCCGGACGTGCTTGGTACCGCGCGAGGTCGCTATGCGGGCAAGACCGTCATGGTTGTGGGTAGCGGCCATTCTGCGCTCAACGCGCTGATAGAGCTCGAAACGCTCCGGCGGGATTTCCCGTCGATGAGCCTTATCTGGATCATGCGCAAGGTGCATGTCGAGGCGGCTTTTGGCGGAGAAGAGGCCGACGCGCTGCCAGCACGTGGTCGACTCGGCATTAAGGTTCGCGGCCTGGTCGAAAGCGGCGCAGTTCGCGTCTATTCGCCCTTCCGCATAGCGCGGATCGAGCAGGCTGGCGGCTCTCTGGCGGTTACCGGTGACCATGATGGCGAAGATCGTACCTTGGCCGCGAAACAGGAAAGCGCCGCCGAACACGCGAGAATCAGGCCTATCAGAGCGTTTCGCATCGCCTTTCGTCCTTTCGAGATCCTTCCCGCCATATTGTGGTTGTAAGCGCGGATACATGTGCAGATGTCCCTGCCGGTACAGACGTTGCAGTCCTCTGGCGGACCCCTGGCCCAGCGGCTCGAATACGCAGTCTGATGGAAAACACCAGGTCGACAACCGTTTTACACGGAACTAGGCGCGAGGCCAGCAGCAACGGTTTTTAGGCCCGCGTCCGGCGCACGACAAACCTCGTCGGGCCGCGCATGGCAGGATACAATCGCCAGCTTGGCAGAATGACGCTGGAGGGTAGATGAAACTGGATCTGCTGGCGATTGCACCTCATCCCGACGACGTGGAGCTTACCTCCGGCGGGACGATGATCCGCGTGGCCGAGGCCGGATACAAAACCGGGATTCTCGACCTTACCCGCGGTGAAATGGGCACGCGCGGCACCCCTGAAACGCGGCTGAAGGAAGCCGAGCGCGCAGGAAAGATCATGGGCGCGCAGGTTCGTCGTAACCTGGGATTGCCGGACGCGCATCTGGCGGTGAACGACGAATACAAAGCGGCCGTCGCCGAAGTGATTCGCGAATTCGAGCCAAGCACGGTGATTGTGCCCTACTGGGAAGGACGCCATCCGGATCACTACACCGCCGGGCGGCTCTGCTACGAAGCGTGTTTCGTCGCGGGACTGAAGAGATACCCGCTGGGCGGCCAGCCGTGGCGCCCGTCGCGGATTTTCTACGCCGCGGCGTACGCGGATGTCCGGCCAACGTTCGCCGTGGACATAACCGCGCAATACGAAAAGCGCCGGCGCGCGATTTTCGCGTATCGCTCGCAGTTCCGTCCGCCGAAGCACGACCGCAAATCGCGCGTGGCGCTGCCGCTCGACGAACTCGAAGAGCGGATGAGCATTCAGGCGAAGCATTACGGACGAATGATCGGCGTGAAATATGCGGAAGGATTCGTGATGCGTGAAGTGCTGCAGATCGACGATATTCTGCGCATGCCGGGACGGTATCTCTGAGGCGCCACGCGGCCGAAAATCGAAACGCCCCAGCGGATTGGCCGCCGGGGCGTTTTCGTTTCCTTTGCGTTTGCACCAGGCGAAACCAATTTACAGTTTCGTTCCGCGCTATGGTTGCGTGCCTTAAAACTGGTTCCAGAGGAACTGGTTGTAAACCTCGTGATGGTACTGCACCTCGGGGCCTTTGACGAACGTGCCGAGCAATCGCGGGCAACGATCGGCCGAGGCTTGCTTCAGATCGGCGTAGCGGCCCTTCACGTCCGCGCCGAGAAGTTTGGTGGTCCATTCGGCTTCGCGGAAATCCTCTAGCGCCGTGTAGATGTTGTCCGGCAGGTAGCGTTCTGCCTGGCGCAGGTTGGCGATGTTGGCCGTGTCGCCGCAGACGCCGGTCTTGAACACGCTGAGCAGGACGAGATACGGATTTGCGTCCGGCGCGACGGAGCGAACCTCGACGCGCATGCTCTTGGAGTTGCCGATGGGGATGCGAATCATCGAACCGCGATCGACGGCCGAGGCTTTGATCTGATTCGGCGCTTCGAAATGCGGGTCGAGCCGGCGATACGCGTTGACGCTCGGGTTCAGGGCGAGGCAGATGTCGCGACCATGCGTCAGGATGCGATCGACGAATTCCCATCCGCACTTGGCCAGCTTTTCCTCGCCGTTGGGATCCCAGAAAAGATTCGTGCCGTTTTTGCTGATAGAGACGTTCGTGTGCATGCCGCTACCGTTTACGCCCACCACAGGCTTGGGCAGGAAACTCGCGGTCATTCCCATTTTGTTCGCTACTTGCCGGCAAATCAGCTTATAGAGCTGAATCTGGTCGGCGGCGGCAACCACTTCGCCATACCCGTAGTTGATTTCAAATTGCGAAGGCGCTACTTCCGGGTGGTCTTTTTCGTTCTGAAAACCCATGGCGCGCTGCACTTCGGCGACGGTGTCGATGAACGTGCGCAGAGGATCGCCGGGAAGGGAATGGAAATATCCACCGGTATTGACGTAGTCGAATTTGCCGGTTTGGGGATAGCGCCTTTCCGCATCGAGGCCGGCGAAGAGGAAGCCTTCGATCTCGTTCGCGGCGTTGAGGGTGTAGCCGTCGTTCTTGTGCAGACCGTCGGCGAAGATTTTCAGCATGGCGCGCATGTCGCCGACGTACGGGCCGCCCTGCTTTTCGATCACTTCGCCGAACACGAGGATTTTTCCCGCGCCGAAAATGTCGGCCGGCGCCCAATAGAAGGCGCTCCAATCGATGCCCAGCCGAAGATCGCTTTCCCGCTGCGCGGTAAAGCCGCGGATGGAAGAGCCGTCGAAGGTCAAATTATCGTGGCTCTTGAGCAGGAACTTCTTGTCGTAATCGAGCATATGCAGGCGCCCTTCGAGGTCGCTGAAGAGCACCGTGATGGCCTTGATTCGTTTTTCGTCGGCCAGATATTTCACGCGCTCTTCGCGAATCTTGTCGATCGCAACGCGCGATTGGCGCTGCTCCTTCGCTTTCAGATTCAGTTCTTCGAGACCGTCGTAGGGCAATTGCAGGAAATTGCGCAGTTCTTCAGACATGAATCTCCTTCGTCCCGTATGTTTGAGGTAGATACCTCACGCGGCCAACTGAAGCTTGGAAACCGCTGGTTTTTACCAGAATAAGTTACCTGTTGGCAGTCGCGCGGTCCAATCAAATTATCGAATGCAAAGCATTATGGATCTCCGAACCAGGCGTACGCGCCGGGCGTAAAGATCGCGCAATGAGAAACTAAGTTTGATCGAAGCAATTCGTTATTTGCATCACAAAATCATGTCGCTTCCCTGTAGAGTTCTTGACGCATTCCAACGGAGGGGAGTAACCTCCGCGGCTATATTTCCAGGCTGAAATGCCGATAAGGGAGGGCGGATGGACGCGAAGAGCGTAGTTGAGTACGCGCAAAAGAATGGGGCCAAGATTCTGGATCTGCGATTCATCGACGTGCCCGGGGTGTGGCAGCACGTCAGTTATCCGATCGAGGAGTTGACCGTCGAATCGTTTCACGATGGATTCGGCATGGACGCAAGCTCGATTCGCGGCTGGGCGCAGATTCACGAATCGGATATGCTGTTGATCCCCGATCCCAACACCGCGTTCATGGACCCGTTCCGTGACGTGCCCACACTGCTGATGATCTGCGACGCGCAGGACCCCATCTCGCGCAAGCCGTACGATCGCGACGTACGAAACCTGGCGCACCGAGCGGAGGAGTATCTGCAGAAATCCGGCATCGCGGACCAGGCGTTCTTCGGCGCCGAAGCGGAATTTTTTATCTTCGATAACGTGCGCTTCCAAACCAGCCAGAACTTCGGTTTTTACCACGTCGATTCCGACGAAGGCCGCTGGGAGAGCGGGAAAGCCGAAGATAACCTCGGATACCGTCCGCGCTACAAGGAAGGCTACTTTCCTGTTCCGCCGACGGACCACTATCAGGATATGCGCACGGAAATGGTGATGCGGCTGCAAGAAGCGGGCATCACCGTCGAATGCCATCACCATGAAGTGGCCACCGCGGGCCAGTGCGAAATCGACTTCAAGTTCGACACGCTGATCCACGCCGCGGACAACATGTGCAAATACAAGTACATTATCCGCAACGTGGCGTATCGCAACGGCAAGACGGTGACGTTCATGCCCAAGCCCATCTTCACGGACAATGGCTCGGGCATGCACACGCACCAGTCGCTTTGGAAAGGCGGCAAGCCGCTCTTCGCCGGCGACAAGTACGCGGGCCTGAGCGAAATGGCGTTGTGGTATATCGGCGGGCTGCTGAAGCACGCGGCGGCGATCGTCGCATTCGCGGCTCCCACGACCAATTCGTACAAGCGGTTGGTGCCCGGCTACGAGGCGCCGGTGAATTTGGCGTATTCGCGGCGAAATCGTTCGGCGGCTGTGCGCATCCCGATGTATTCGGCGAACCCCAAGGCCAAGCGGCTGGAGTTTCGCCCGCCCGATCCATCGTGCAATCCGTATCTCGCTTATTCCGCCATGCTCATGGCCGGTCTCGACGGTATCGAGAACAAGATCGACCCGGGAGGCCCGCTCGATAAGGACATCTTTGAGCTTTCGCCGGAGGAGGCGGCCAAGGTGCCGTCCGTGCCGGGCTCGCTCGATGCCTCGCTCAAGGCGCTCGAAAAGGATCAGGCGTTCTTGACGAAGGGAGGCGTCTTCACCGCGGAATTCATCGACCTGTGGATCGAGTACAAGATGAAGAAGGAAGTCGATCCCGTGCGCATGCGTCCGCATCCGCACGAGTTTGAGCTGTACTACGATATTTGATTCGAATTGACGAACCTGCAGTGTAGGGTTGCTGCTAGCTGCGTCCGCAATACGCCCCGGCGGTGATGAGATCGCCGGGGCGTTTTGTTTGCTGGCGAGAGCGCTCGCCGATTCGGCCGGCCGGTGAAATTTCGTCCTCCGGCGGCCGCCAGGTCGGTCGCTTTTCAGTTTCCTTTTGGCAACTCATCGCGACTCGCGACGCTTAGTGGGCGCCTCCCTCTGTTAACATTTCTTAGGTCAGCCACAATGCTCTTTTTCGGGCACAAGCGCGGTGCCAGCGCGTCCGCGCGCGAAGATTCAAATGACGACGCGAACCTGGCGGGCGACTCGCGTCGCATTACGCTGGGCCTGAGCCGCGCAGGACGCGTCGCGGCCATGCTGGCGCGCAGCCGCGCCTCCGCGGTGATCGAGGTTTCCGATCTGCTTGCCGGGATGTACATCTCCAACTGGGAACATCTATCCCAATATTGGGAAGACGAAGATCAGGATGACGTGGAGGATTGGCTGCGGAAATTCTGCGCCATCAGCCCGCAGCGCTGGAATTCGTGGATCGAGCTGTACATCCATGAATTTCGCGACGGCAAGAGCGAAAAACCGTGGCGCGGCAAAAAACGCGACGGGCACCGCGAGAGCGGACTGCTGCAGAAGTCGGTCGCGCTCGAAGACGTGCTGCGGCAGGCGGAACAGATCGCTCCGACTTACGATCGGGACGGCGACCGCAAGCTGCCCATCCTTACAACCGAAGCTGTGCTGCTCTGCATCGCGCGAAGCTACGGGACGGAAATTAGCCGCAAGCTCGCCTCTACTGCAATCGATACAACCAAATTGGAAAAGAACGCGCTGTTCCCCCGTCGCGCGCCGCTGGCGTAGCCAGGGAATCTCAGTGCAACCTTAATTCGTCTGTTGCCGAGGCACGGCTTTCCGCTCGCACCCTCAACCGCTCATGGGCGAACCATTCCAGCACTGCTCTCCAGGGCCAGTCCTGGCTGCCCCTGACGGCTCCCACCCCCCCTACAGAGTGACTTTACTCTCCAGCTTTAACATCCGCCCGAGAACCGTTATATTGCGCCGCATCGTCTGGGCCGCTCAGGCTGATCCGCGCAGCGGAGCCATCTTCCATCGGGCGTACGCAACAAACGCGCAGAAGAGGCCCACAATTAAGGGAAACAGTGCCGGGAGAACGCCGTTTACCTTCACGGTGACCCACGTTGCGCCGATCATGATGATCACGAGCCCGGACGCGGCCAGCGGAGTCAAACTCGTGCGGATGCGCGTGAGCCCGGGAAGAATCAGGCCGAGCGCGCCCGATACCTCGCACACGCCGACGAATCGAAGGAACCACACCGGGAGCGGCACCCCGGCCATCTGCTTGGTCATGGCCGCCGTGGACATGACGAGCTTGACGCCGCCCGCAAATAGAAACAGAAAGGTCAGCAGCCACTGAATAATCCAGAGCGTTGTATTGAGTCTCCCACGGGACGGATTCAGCGTGCTTTCACTGGTCGCCACAGTTCCCATCGCAGCTTCTCCTCGTGTGCTCGTAGCATGTTTCTGACGCGTCGGACGGCTTTGGTTGTGCATTTATCCGTTGGGACCTACAAAATGTCAATGTGCAGCGCGCCGCTGGCCGACTAATTCCGGGTCCATTCGGGTTCGACAGATCGCTCGTTGCACATTCAGTCTTTGACATCCAGGGCAGAGCAGAGTACGGTCCCGCGTCTGGTCGCGTCCCGCAAAGTTCTTTCAAGGAAGGTGTCTATGGCCAAAGGATACTGGATTGTATGTTACCGATCGGTTTCAAACCCGGCCGCGCTCGCCGAATATGCGAAATTGGCCGGTCCGGCGATCCAAGCCGGCGGAGGACGCTTCCTGGTGCGGGGCACGCCTGCGAAGACGTTCGAACGGGGGCTGGATCAGCGGACGGTGGTGATCGAATTTGACAGCCTGGAGGACGCGATCAAAACCTACGAGAGTTCCGCCTATCAAGCCGCACTCAAAGTCGTGCAGGGTGCAGCCGAACGCGACGTCCGATTCGTGGCCGGTGCTTCGTGAGTGTTTCACTGGATTCGATCTTGCCGGCTCACCGCCTGTGCGACGAACTCTGGCGCCGCAATCTATTGGAGACAAATCGATGAGTGCCATCGATGTTCCGGTCCGCGAAACGAAAGCGAAGCGTTGGCTGGTGTGGGTTGGCTGGGTTGTTTCGCTCTGGCCCGTGTTCGTGGTGGGGATGAGCGCTCGATAGAAGTGGGCAGCGACTGGACCTGCAATTGGTCCCGCTGCGCGAGGCGCGAAGGAAGATCGATCGCCTGGCCGAGGCAATATCGGTCTGTCGATACGCTCTTC
>JAGWRH010000133.1 GCA_028876695.1 Acidobacteriota bacterium
GGCCGGCGTCTATTTCGAGGATGATCCGGCGCTGTGGAAGGAGATCAAGGCCAACGGCAACGCCGCGATCATGGCCATTGGGCATTGAAGCACGTGCACGCCAGCGACCGTCGGTCACTGCATAACGGTTGAAAAGCTCGGAATCCCCACCGTTCCGCTGGTCACGCAGGCATTCGTCCAACTCGCCACCCTGAACGCCGCCAAGCGCGGCATGCCGCATATTCGCACCGTGTTCACGCCGCATCCAGTGGCGGGAAGGACGGTGGAGCAGTTGTGGCAGTACGTCGAGGGGCCGGACCCCGTGTCGGGCAAGCCGTTGATGAAAGAGATCGTGGACGCGCTCACAAAGCCCCTCTCAGCAGCGGATACGAAGACGGGAAGAATTACGCCGGATACGGGACCCGCTACGTTCTCTGATACCACCGACGGGCTGCAGGAACTCTATTTGAACAACGGCATGACGGATTTTCTCCCGATCATTATTCCGACCGCAGAGCGCGTTGACGCGATGCTGAAAGGCACGAGCCATTCGCCGGACGAACTGGTGGGGAAAATGGCCGGGGGCGCGTACGACGGCTGGACGTATAACGTGCGGCAGGTGGCAATTAACGCGGTGATGGCCGGATGCCGACCGGAATATCTGCCAACGGTGCTGGCGATCGCTTCCACGGGCACGCCGGCGCTGATGAGCTCGACAAACTCATTTGCCTATTGCGCGGTGATCAACGGGCCGATCCGCGACAAGCTGAACATGAATTATGGCATTGGCGCGCTGGGGCCCTTCGCGCAGCCCAATGCCGCGATCGGGCGGGCGTGGACGGTGCTCTCGAAAAATCTGGCGAATGCGGGCATTCCGGGCGATACGTACCTGGGCTCGCAGGGAAACAATTTGAACTACAACAATCTGATCATCGCCGAGAACGAGCAGGCCAGCCCGTGGACTCCGCTGCACGTGCAGAAGGGATTCAAGGCGGAAGAAAACGTGGTCAGCTTGTTCCGCGGGCTGGGAATCGTGCCGGGGCAGGGCGCGCGGGGGACCGAGGCGCCAGTGCCGAAACACGAAGAATGTTTCAGCGACCTCTTCAGCGTGTTCACCGGATTTTTCGGCGCGCTGGTGGTTGCCGATCCGATCGTCGCGAAGGATTTGAAGGCGAGCGGATACGACACGAAGGAAAAGCTGATTGAGTGGCTGTACAAAAATACCAACCAGTCGGTGAAGGATTACAAAAACCGCGATTTCGCGGTGGGATTCGATTATCCGCGCGCGCTGAAAAGCATGGAACCGTACGCAACCTGGTACAAGATGCCCGACGACGCGATGATTCCCCGCTGGCCGCACATGAACGATATCAATATTGTGGTCGCCGGCGGGCAGACCAACGCGTTTTTCCAGGCGGGTTCGCTAAGCTATACGGTGAGCGCGTCGATCGATAAGTGGGCGTAGGAAATTGGGCGTAAGAAGACGCGGTTTGCGCAACGGCCGCGCTGTTCAGGGCTAGCTCTTCTCTAGCGCCGGGCAGCGCGCGACGGGCCGAGCGGCCCATCCTCCCACGAATTCCGCGCGCTTTCCTGCGGATCGGCCCGCCGCTGCGTGGCTCCCTCATTCGATAAATCCCCGCGCTGTTTTTTCCTTTCGCTGGAATATCGGATCACTTTCGAAGCTGAGTCGAATCAGGCGAATCGCGCGGGCGCGAAGTGGGCGAAAAGACTCAGGCGCGAGGCGGGTGAAATCGGCGAGCGCAATGACACTTGCGGACAGGCTGTACGGGGATTTCGACGCGTGTCCTTTCGTACAGGAGCAGTTACGGAAACAGGCGAACACGTTTCGCCGCGAGGCGGGGTCGGGATGGCTAAGATATCTGCGGGCGCGGAGGTGCGCGCAGCCACGGGATTTGCGTCCGCAGTTCGGGGAAAAGCCCAGTCATGCCATCGTTACTCCGCAGGCTACTTTCGGGCCACGGCGCCAAGGGCCGAACCTTGCAGCTGGAAGGCGAGGCTGAGGAGAACGTCGCAGTCGAGGAACCTCCTTCCGCGCAGGCTTTGGATCGCGAGCCGCCGGCCGAACAAGCGGCGCCACCCGCGGGAAAACCGGCCGCGAAGATCGAGGCGCATCCGTTTTCGGATGAGCGCGAGCTGATTCCCGCAGACCAGTTGCCGTCGGCTGCAGCCGTTTTCGCGGAGCTATTCCCTCCCGAACAAGGCGGCGATCCACTTTTGAACGAATCGATCGAGAACCGGATCGAGGATTCGCCGGCATACCTGGGTGAGATGTCAATTAATTTAACCGAAGCGGCGCCGGCGGAAAGAATTCCCGATCGAGAGTCCGAGAACGTGGAAAATCCGGCCGCCGCGACCGAAGCGGTTGCAATGGAAATGGAAAAGGCCGCGATCTTCGGCGAGCAAGAGAACGTCCACCCGGAACACCTCGGTGCGACCACAAAACCTCGGATCGCGCCGGCCATGAAAGCGATCGGCGAGCAACCTGACCAGCCGGTCGCGCCGGCAATCGATGCGATCGCGGAGAAGCGCGAAGAAACGATGTTACCAGCGCTCGTAGCGAACGATCACGAGGCAGTCGCAGCGGATGCCGCGGTTGAAATGCCGGGAGCAGCGGCGCCGAAGAAAAACCGAGAAGCCGAAGACGCAGAAATCGCGAAGGCCGCGTCGATCGCGCAACTCGAATCACCGGCTGCGAGCGGACGCGACTGGAAACTGGAAGAAAAACTGGCCAGCCATCTGGAATGGCTGGACACGCGCGGGAAAAGCGGTTTGCGCGCGGATTTGTCGGACGCCAATCTCGAGGGCCAGGAACTGATCGGCGTGAAGCTCAGCTTCGCGGATCTGCACGACGTGAATCTGCGCGCCGCCGATTTGCTGCTCGCGGATATGCGGGACGCGAGCCTGGTGCGCGCCGATTTGGAGGATTCGTGCCTGGTGGGCGCGAACCTGGAAGCGGCGAACCTGGAGGGCGCGTCGCTCGAGACGGCCATGGGACTGGTGCCGCATCAGATTGCCGGCGCCAATTTGCGGGACGCTTTGCTGCCGCCGCAGATCATGGAATTCGAGGCGGCGTCGAAATTCGCGCGCGCGTCGCGGATCGCCTGGAGATGCTTCGTGCCGTTGATTCCCGTGGTGCTGATTTCCTGGCTGATCATCTGGAAGACCAAAGACGCGCAATTGCTGACGGACTCGGCCGTGATTCCCTACGTGCATTCTCGAAGCGCGGCCGCCGCGATGCCGACAGAGCAGATCTTCTTGCTCGCGCCGCTGATGATTTTCAGCTTGTATCTGGTGTTCCATTTTCAATTGCAGAAAGTATGGCAAGCGGTGGTGGAACTGCCGGCCATATTTCCGGATGGGCACTCTCTCGACGACCGCGGTCCGGGACTGCTCATCGGGCTTTTGCGGGCGCACTTCTGGTGGATCGGGCGCGAAGCTACATCCACAATGTGGGTGGAGAAAACGTTTTCGGTGGTGGCGGCGTACTGGATCGCGCCGTTCACGCTGATCCTCTTCTGGGCGCGGTACCTGACGATGCAGGACGCCAAAGGCACGCTTCTGCAGGCGCTGCTTGCCGCCGTGGCGACGGGAGTGGCATTGCACGCGACGCTGAAGAGCGGACGAGCGCAGGAGCAATGGACGGAGCGCAAGTGGACAGCGCGCGTGTTCGATCCGTTGCAGAAAATCTCTCCAGCCGTTTCGGCGAGCGCGCTGGGCGTTACGCTTCTGCTGCTCTCGATCGGCACGATGATCGGCGTGCCGCACGACCGCAGCCGCGCGCCGCAATACAGCGCAGCCAGCATCCGGCGATGGGCGCCGGATGTTCTGTGGGCGTTCGGGTTCGATCCGTACGCCGACCTGACGGAAGCGACGCTTTCGCGAAAACCGAACGGATGGACGGGCGCGAATACACAAGTTTCCCAGGTGGCGGGGCCGCAGCTGAACGAGACGACTTTCCGGTACGCGCGGGCGTACGGAGTTTCCCTGGTGAACGCGCATCTGTGGCAATCCGATTTTGAGGGAGCGTATCTTTCGGAAGCGGATTTCCGCGGGGCGGATTTGGGCAGCAGCGATTTGCGGCGAACGATTCTGGACGGCGCGCAACTGAGCGGGACGAACCTGCACCGGGCGCAACTGGATGGCGCGGTGCTGGCACGGGCGGATTTGCGGTGGGCGAACCTCTCGTATAGCTCGCTTGCGAATGCAGTGCTAGTGGATTCGCGCCTGGATGGCGCGACGCTTTATGACGCACGGCTGACCTCGGCTTCGCTGGCCCGGTCGGGACTTGAGAAAGTCGACCTGCGCGGCGCTTATTTGAACTCCGCGGACCTTGATCACGCCGATTTGCAACGGGCGCTGCTGTGGTCGGCGAAATTGCCGGGTGCGAACCTTTATGGAGCGAAGCTGCAGGGAGCGGTGGCGATTGACGCAGATTTGCGCGGCGTCGATCTGCGCGAGGCGCAATTTGCAGGAACCGTGCTGAGCGATGCGAATCTGAGCGGGGCCAACCTGGATGGCGCGGATTTGCGCGGTGCGCTGGAGCTGAAGGCATCGCAGGTATGCGCGAGCAAATCGCGGCGGGGAGCGCTTCTGGACGATGCGCTAGCGATGCAAATCTCGACGGAGTGCGGCGGATTGCAGTAAGCGTTACTTCGGCCGTCGCTTCAGCGGTTTCGACCCCCTGAGCCGATTGCCTTTCCATCAGGTCGGGCAGCCGGGGGCACCGCGATATTTATGTCCTCGTGAGCAGGTCTTCCAGCCATCGCGGTTTGCTCTGGACATTGTAGTTTAATCAAGCGGGCGGCGCGCGCGGACGTGAAACGCGTATGGGTTTGTATCAACGCGAATTTCCGTGAACCCCGCGGCATACAGCCGGTCATGGAGATCGTTCGGATCGACCGGAGTGATCTTGTCCGCGATGTGAATGAGGCGCATCAGCAACGTGCGAAAGTTCACGCTATCGATGCAGACGAAGACGCCGCCCGGCTTTAACACCCTGCAGACTTCGCGAAAAACTTTGTCCTGCAATTGGGCGGAGGGAATGTGATGCAACATATGCAGCGAAACGGCGCCAGTGAATCGGCGATCGGGCAAGGGTATGGCGGAGGCGTCGCCGTGGAGGGCGGTGACATTGGTGCCGGCGAATCGCGCGGCGAGCGATTTCGCGGTGCGCGGATGGAGTTCGAGAGCGGTAATACGCGCGATGTGCGGGCGGAGTAAGTCCGTGGTAAGGCCGTCGCCAGGGCCGAGCTCCAAAACGTCGTCGCCGAGCTGAACATCAGCGAGCGCCGAAGGAACGACGAAGTTTTCGAGGACCGAGCGCCATTTGCCCGATCTGCATAAACGCCGGTGAACGAAGTTCATCGAGATAGGCTGCCTTGAAAGGACTATAACGCAGACGGTACGCGCCAGCCTAGAACCGGCGTTCTCGAGTACCGGATCAGTTTGAATTTTGACCGCTTGTGTCGCGATCAAGAGGATACAAGCCGACTCGCCGCGCGTTCCCGGATCAGGACAAGGCCGATGCAGACGAAGCGCCGTAAAAGCCGAACCAGGGCTTCGCGGGTTTCAGGCGCTCGTTGACGTTGTTGATATTCTTCACGCCCTGATCGGCCAGCCAATCTTCGAGGGCCTTCACGCCGCGCTTGGCGTAAACGGGAATGCCTTCCTTCCAGGTGGCGCGGCCGCACAGCACACCGGAGAAATTCACGCCGGCTTCGGCGGCGAGATCGAGGGTTTCGGCAAACACGTCGTTATTGACGCCGGCGGAAAGATAAATGAACGGTTTTTGGGCGGCGGCGGCGGAGCGGCGGAAATGTTCCTTGGCATCGTCGCGCGTGTAGGCCGATTCGCCCTTGCAAGATTTCGTTCCGGCGACGTAGGTCATATTGACGGGCACTTCGACCTTGAGCACGTCCACGGCGTACTGCGGCTTTGAAAACTCCTCGATGGTGCGGGCCACCACGTCCGGTTTTTTGCGCGCGAAGCCGATGCCCTTTTCGTCGGCGCCCTCTTCGTAGCCGACCATTTCCAAGAAAAATGGCACGTCCACGGCGGCGCATTCGGAGCCGATGCGCTCGATCCAGGCGTGCTTGATTTCGTTGACGGCGGGCGGATCGAAAGGCGTGTAGTAGAGCAGAATTTTTATGCAATCCGCGCCGGCAGCGACGAGCCTGCGAACCGACCAGATATCGAGAAGGTCGGGCAGGCGGCCGGGGCGGGTGTTGTCGTAGCCGCTATTTTCGTAAGCGAGCAGCAGCCCGGCGTTTTTGGCGCGCTGGCGCGAAGCAGGCAAGCCAAACTCGGGATCGAGCAGAATGGCGCTGGCGTACGGGGTAAGCACGCGCGTCACGGTGGTCTTGAATTCCTCGAGCATCTGCGCCGAAACGGCGCTTTTGTCGATGCCCTTTTCCTTGGCGATGGCGCTTTTCAGAGAGCCGCGCTGATCCATCGCCGCGGCGGCGATCACGCCGCGCGAATCAGAGACGGCTTGAAGACCCTTTTGCTTGCCGGGCGTCAATTTCATCGGTACGTACCTCCCGAGGTGCGAGGAAATGTCAGCAGGCTGCGGAGGATTTTAACACGCGAGGCGCGCGAAGTCGCAGGGCTCGCAAGTGAACGCGGCCCGCGCGGGAACCGGGGGCGGCGATACCCTGTTACAGGAATACGATCCGATGCTCGCGCGCGGTGAGGCGTTCAGCGCCGGACTCGCTTGCGACACCGAGGCGCATGATCCGATCGATCAGTTCATGCCCATAGGCGGCAAGTAGCGGCAGAAAAGACAAGCTGCGCTCCTGCAGGGAGCCCGCGGGATAGAGAGCGTCGAACAAAATCTGCCGGTGGCGGTCGAGAACGCCGGTGCGGAAATTCTCGGCGCGGCCGACTTTCCCGCGAAGCTGATTGAGTTGATGCAGCATTTTTTCCTGTGTGGATTGGAGCGCGCCGCCGAGAGTGGCATCGAGATCCTCGATGGGCGACTTGAATTGGCTGAGAAGCTGGCGCAGAGCGCGTTCCGCGTCATCGAACCGAGCCGTTAGGCCGCCGGGAAGAGACTTCTTCTCCATTTCGGCGCGGACGTGCTGCAGGCCGGCGAAGAGGTCTTGAATCGCGAGGCCGTACATGCCGAGGAAACGCGCGATCGGCGGCTCGACGAAGGTGAAACTCGAGCGCGGAACGATCGCGGGCATGCGCCCAAGGAAACGATCGTACAGCACGCGCGACTGCGCGAAATAAGCAATTTCCGCCGGGCCGCCGATCGATGCGGCGGTAGGGAGCAGTGAATCCTGCACGATGGGGCGGAGCAGCGCGTTGGGGCTGAATGCTTCCGGGGTTTTTTCGATCGCGGAGGCGAGCTGCGACGGCGAATACTCGGCGTCGCCCGCGAAAAAGCTGGCGTTGCGCGCGCGCACGGGTTCGCGGCGGCCATTCACCGCGACGAAAAGAAGCGTCGATTCGCGAGTGACTTTGACTTGCGCATGGAAGCCGGCGGATTCGAGATCGCGCGATCGAGCGAATAACGCGTCCCGCAAGCCGGCGGATTCGGCGACTGCGCGGACGAAGAGCGGCGCGGCGAGGCGATGAAGGCGCGCATCGAGCGCGTCCAGAAAAATGACGCCGAGACCGGCGAGCAAACGCGACATGAGCTTGCCGAACGCCGAGCCGTACGTTTCGCGCGGCTCATAGCATTCGCGAAGAGCGGCGGACACGAAATCGGCGCAGACGCCGTCGAGAGTTTTCGTGGCATCGCTTACGAGCGATTGAACTGCGTCACCGAGCGGGACTTCGCCGACGCGGCGGCCGGCGTCTTCCTCACGTGGCGGAAGTTCGAAGCGGGCGAGGCCGTGGCGAGTGTTCCAGAACGAATGGTTGACCTCGGCGAGATCGTGATCTTCGGTGGCAATCCAGAAGACCGGCACGGCGTCAATGCCGCGGCGCGTGAGATCTTCGGCGCAGCGCGCGGCGGAAAGCGCTTTGTAGAAGGTATACGCAGGCCCGGAAAACAGACCGGCCTGTTGTCCCGTGACGATGGCGACGGCCCCGGCAGCGAGACGGTCGAGATTTTTGCTTGTCGCGGGATCGAGACGATTTCCCGGCGCGAAATTCCGATTCTGGTCGCGCAGAATCTCGGCAACGGAGCGCCGAACTTCGGGGTCGAGGCGAACCTCGCGCGCCGCCGCCTCGATTCCCGAAAAATCCGGAGGATGTGAGTAGAATTCGCGGACGCGCGAAAAATCGCCGAGAAATGCGGCAAAGAGTTCAGTGGTGTGCGGAATTTCGCGGAACGGAACCGCCTGCAATTCCATGGAGGCGGTCATGATACACGGCGGCTTCGGGTACAACAAGCCGCTCTACGAGGCGATCTCGACCGAGTTCGAAGCATGAGCCTGATTGGATGAGGCGCTAACGCCGAAGATTCATTCACTGGGCGCGGAGTGGGGACACGGGCCAATTAGGAACGATCCGCGCGGGCGGATGCCGCCGATTTGCGGCGGTGCAAATCCTGGACGGCGGCAACATCAGCGGTGTGTCCGGCCATGGCGCGAATGCCGCGAGCGGCGGCGCTGGCGGCAGAGAGAGTGGTGATGCAGGGCACGTTGTAACGCACGGCGGCGCGGCGGATCGATTTTTCGTCGTAGAAGGACTCGCGGCCGAGCGGCGTATTGATGACCAGATTCACTTTTCCGGTTTTGATCAGGTCCACGATGTTGGGGCGGCCCTCGTTCACTTTGTAAACTTCGTCGATTTCGATGCCCGCGCGGGCGAGAGCGGAGGCCGTGCCGCGCGTGGCGATGATTTTCAATCCGGCGGCAGAGAGATCTTTCGCAACCGTTGCGACGGAGCGTTTATCGTGATCGTTCACGCTGATGAACACGGTGCCGCTGAGCGGAAGGCGCTGTCCCGCGGCGAGCTGCGCTTTGGCGAACGCAACGCCGAAGGTGGAGGAAATGCCCATCACTTCGCCCGTGGAGCGCATTTCCGGGCCCAAGATAATGTCGACGCCGCGGAATTTGTTGAACGGGAAGACGGGCGACTTGACGGCAAAGAAATCGCGCAGAGCGAGCTCCTGAATACCGTTGCGGTCGACGATCGGCAGATGCAGCTCGGAGAGTTTGCGGCCGGTCATCAGTCGCGCGCCAACCTTCGCGAGCGGCACGCCGGTGGCTTTGCTGACGTATGGGACGGTGCGCGACGCGCGCGGGTTGACTTCGAGGACGTACACCGTGTCGTGCTGGATGGCGTACTGCACGTTCATCAGGCC
>JAGWRH010000134.1 GCA_028876695.1 Acidobacteriota bacterium
GCGGGAGCGTCGATTTGGGATGCGGTGACGATCGATCCCAAGCAGCACGCCATCTACGTCGGCGTTGGCAACGCGTTCAGCGACCCTCCTGCCGAGCTTTCCGATTCGGTGGTCGCCTTCGACATCAAGACCGGCAAAGTTTTGTGGCATTACCAGGGCGTCCACGGCGACGCTTCGCCCGGCGGATGCTTCGGCCCAGGTCCGCGCGGCGCGGAATGCCCAAAGGTCGAGGGCCCGGACTGGGATTACGGCGATTCGCCGATTCTGCGCACGCTGCCCGGTGGCAAGCGCGTGCTGGTCGATGCCGATAAGGGCGGCTATGTGGTCGGTCTCGATCCGGACGACCGCGGCAAGCTGCTTTGGAAGGCCGATCTTTCAGCCGGGCGTCCGGGCGGGCCCATTCAGGTGCAAATTCTGTGGGGCGGCGCTGCGGACAACGACAACGTCTACTATCCGCTGAACGGCGGCGCCGTGGCGGCTGTGCGTCTATCGGACGGCAAAATCGCGTGGCGCGTGGCGATCAAGGCATCCGATGCGCATCTTGATCCGCGCGGGCACGGGCGCGTGGGATTCGAAGCGGCGGTGACGGTAATTCCCAGCGTCGTTTTTGCGGGCGGATGGGACGGCGTGCTGCGCGCACTCTCGACAACCGACGGCCACGAGCTTTGGCAATTCGACACGGCGCACGACTACATGACGACGAATGGCGTTGACGCGCGCGGAGGATCGCTCGGCGCGCCCGGTCCCGTCGTCGCCGGTGGCATGCTGTTTGTAGGCTCGGGTTACGTTGGCACCGGCAACGGCATGCCCGGCAACGTTATGCTGGCGTTTTCGCTGAAATAGACGCGGCCGCGGAAGGGCTACTTCGATGGTGGCGACGGCGCTGCAGGAGGCGCGCTGGGCTCCTCGGAATTTTGCGGCGCGGCAGGAAGTGCAGCGCCCGGCACACTCGATGATGGCGCGCTCGGGCTGAAATCGCTCGAGCGCACCACCAGCCGCAGATGCAGCTCGGAGCCGTCCTTCTGCATTAAATACGCGTCCGAGCTGACGTAGGTCGGCAACCAGTAGTGGTCCTGCAAGTTCTGGCGAAAGATGTCGTACATATCGAACGGCAGCTTCGAATTGTTTTCGTAATACTCGCTCACAAACTTGCCGTAGGTTTCCACGCTCGAGAGATCGACGTTATCTACGTAAATCACGCCCTGAAAAAAGACGCGCTTGGGCGTGAGCTGCTTCGGCTTCACCTGGAAAACGTACGGCGCGAGCTGATCGAGCTGCGTCTGTCCGGCGTAAAGAAAATCGTAGTACTGAATTTGATCGCTCGTGAGGAAGAAAAGCGGCTGGCTGACGATCTGCTGGATATCGTCCATGGTGAAGCTGGTGAGTTTCAGCGTGGATTGAATGGGCCGCAGTACGCGCCACGTCCGCGCGCCGTCCGGCCGCGAGTAACTATGCCCGATCACTTCCAGGCTGCCGCCTGGGCTGGAGAGCTCCTCGATGCGCACGTCCTGGACGAAATCCTCGCTATCGTAGATTTTCTTTTCGGCGTCTTCGTTGTCGGCGAATTTCTGAATGATGGTTTCGACGGGAACCGGCGGCGGGCCGGGATGAGGCACGGAGGGGATGCGCTTCACCTCGAACTTCGGCGGAGGCGGCAGCGGCCCCTGCGTCTGCGCGAGCGCCATAACGGGAGCGGCCGCGAGCAGCGCCGCGATTACGGCGATTCGATTGAGCGAAGATCGTGTGGAACGCATGGCGAAACTTAGATGCTAGCCGCGGCGCATGGGTTGAACTCGGGACAGGCTGCGCAAACGCAAGCGAGCCGGCCGATTCAGCCGCACGGCATACCGTAGGATACCAACTCAGGCGCCCGCGCGGAAACGCTCCGAGCAGAGCAGAACAGTGGCTGAAATTACCTCCTGGCCCTCACCGACTGCTCTGATAAAATTCCGGATTCCCGGGTTGTGGAGCGGACCGGCCGTGAGCAGTAGAACAATCGCGAGGCGGTATTTTGTAAGCGGGGTGGTGCAAGGGGTTGGGTTTCGATTTTTCACGCAGCGCGCCGCTGAGCAGCTGGGCCTGGCGGGGTACGTGAGGAATTGGGGCGACGGCCGCGTGGAGATTTACGCCTCCGGAACAGAAGACAAGCTGGAGGCGCTTCGCGCGCTTCTGGAGCGCGGCCCGCGAGGCGCTTCCGTTGGCACGGTAAACGAAGAAATCGCCGGTGTGCAAAGCGAATACGAAGGCGGATTTTCAATTGAGTACGACGCATAACGCTAC
>JAGWRH010000135.1 GCA_028876695.1 Acidobacteriota bacterium
CTTGGACGTGCGAAACAGTCGGACCCAAGGCAGATCCTCCGTCCCCATTCCCATCGAGGCCGCCGGTATGGGAACTCGGGACGACAAGTGATGGACTGAGTTGCAGCTAAATCAGAAAGACGGTCTGGCCGGTGAGGTCGAAACGCTTGCGACAGCGGATGTTGCGGCAGGCGACCATGTTATCGACGCGGACCATGTACGAGCGCGCTTTCTCGAACTGCTTCTTATCTTCGGGATTGGCGCCGGCGGGAGGCTGCGATTTCTTCGTGCGGACCATCCAGCGGACCGGATAGGCGTTCTCCTGCCGGCAATGCGGGCAGTTGAGCGTCATTTGCTTGGTCTCTTCTTTTTCGTCGTAAAAGCGTTTCTCGTCCATGAGGACAAATTAACAGAAAACGCGAAGGGGGAACAGAGAGCGGTCCCACGTGTCATTGCGCAGGTTGTGATTTGGAAGCACCGGAAGCGAAGTCCAAAACAGCAGATCCCTCGCACTCGCTCGCCAACTACAGGCGATCGAGTTAGGCGTAACACAGAAGTGAGTTACGCTGCAGCGCGGACTTCGTCGAGATTCACGAAGCGGAGGCCGCGATCGCTCCAGCGCGGCAGCCAGTGGGCGAGCGCATCGACAGAATGCCGGCGGTCTCCTTCGAGGACGCGATGATCGCCATCGTGCAGCAGCACGATATCGCCTCCGCGAGCTCGGCCCAGGCGGCGAATCACTGGCGCGGCCGGCTGCGGCTTCCAGTCCCAGGCAAGCACGGACCACATCACCACGCCCAGCGGGTCGCGCTGGCGGACCACGCCATTGAGCTGTGGGCCGCGAAAGCCGAACGGCGGCCGCATCCATCGCGGGCGCTTGCCGATTACCGATTCGATGGCCTCGTCACAGCGGGTTAGCTGGTCCGCGATGCGCCGCGGATGCATGAACGCAAGCGACGGATGAGTCTCGGTATGATTACCGATGGTGTGACCCCGCGCGGCGATTTCGCGCGTAAGTTCCGGGAAGCGGCGTACGTTGCGGCCAATCAGAAAGAATGTGGCGCGCGCCCGGTATTTTTCGAGCAGGTCGAGCAGCGCGGGCGTCACCGCGGGATTGGGACCGTCGTCAAAGGTGATAGCCATGGTGGACGCATTTCCGGTCCGACGAATCGTGGGACCGAAAAGCTGCGACGCGGGCGCAACCGACGCCCACGAAAGAAACGCCCCCGTACCGCAGGCGCCGCAAACCGCTTCGACAGCAGGAACCGGATTCATGTCGTACAATTTTCGCATGCCCTGCAGGCCGCTGCCACCGAAAGTCATTGTGGGATTGCGGAAGGTTTCAAATAAGTGACAGACGCCAGGCACGGGCAAACGCCTCGCATGAACTCGCCCGCAACAACATCGGCGACGAAGGGCCAAACCGGTGTGCCGCAAAGGCAGGCGAGTTTTCCCGCATGGGCGCGCTGGGGCTCGCTGGTCTGGCTGGCATTTTGGATCCCGGTGTACTGGCGCGCATGGGGTGCGGCGAATTTCGTCCATCTGTGTGACACCGCGGTGACTTTGACGTGCATCGGGCTGTGGACCAACAACGCGCTGCTGATTTCGAGCCAGGCGGTGTCGGCACTGGTAGTGGACATGATGTGGGCGCTCGACGCGATTTGGGCTGCTGCGTTCGGAAAGCATATTTTCGGCGGGACGGAATATCTTTTCGATCCGAGTCACCCGCTGTGGATTCGGATGGTGAGCCTGTATCACGTCGCGATCGTGGTGGTGCTGCTGTGGGCGCTGTACCGCGCGGGATATGACCGGCGCGGCTGGGCGCTGCAGTCGTGGATTGTGGCGGCGGCGTTCGTGATTTCTCGATTCACGCCACCGGCGCAGAACATCAATTTCGCGTTTCGTCTGCCCGCGGTGGACCGTCCTCTGGGGCCCCCGCCGCTGCACGTGGCGGCCAGCGTCCTATGTATGATTTTCGTGGTGTACTGGCCGACGCATTGGGCGCTTCGAAAGCTATTCCCGGCGCCGTCAGGTGCAACGACCTAGCGATTTCCCGCCCCGAAGCATTTCCGAAATAAATCGAAGGCCACGCGCGTAATTAAGCTAGAAGCTGCCTGTCAGCGCGGAGCGACGATGAAAGCCACTGACTTTGAGTTCCGGTATCGGGCGCTGCTGATAGGGCTGATTTTTTGCGCCGGATTTTGGCTGTACGCGGCCGATCACGTCGCGTTGGTTCAGGTTCTGGTGCAATCGAGCCTGCGTCCACCCGCGCTGCGGCCGGCGCTGGCGGCGAAATTAATATTGGGCGTAGCCGCTCTGCTCGTAGCGATTGGTGCGATGGTACGAACGTGGGGCGCGGCGTATTTGAAATCAAGTGTCGTTCTCGACTCCAAGCTGCACACCGATGCATTGGTAGCGGACGGGCCGTACCGCTATGTGCGGCATCCGCTCTATTCGGCAAGCATTGTGGCGACATTTGGCATCGCTCTGCTGACGAGTCGTGTTGGTTTCGCGTTCATCGTGATCGCCATGACTCTGCTGTACGTGCGGATGGCGGGCCGGGAAGAAGCGGAGTTGGAGCGCAGCCAAGGTCAAACCTTTCGAGAGTTCTGCCGGCGTGTGCCGAAACTGCTGCCTTCGATGTGGCCGCGCGTGCCGTCAACGGGAGCAGAACCGAAGTGGGGGCAGGCGTTTCGAGGCGAGATGTTTATGTGGGGCTTCGCAGGGGCCATCGCGCTGTTTGCGGCAACACTGAACTTGAAATTGCTTTGGTGGATGGTAACCCTGGCGTTCTTGATTTTCTGGGCGCTCCAGTTCATCCACAATCGAAGGAAGAAGCAGACGTCAGCGGCCGCGTGAGGGTTAAACCGCTTCGGGCTGGCGAATGGAGCGAAGATCGATCCCGAGTTGCTGGCATTTCTTGTAGAGGTGGCTGCGCTCCAAGCCGAGCGCTTTCGCCGTGTTGGTCATATGGTGGCGGTTGCGCTTGAGCTCGGCGAGAATCGTGGCGCGCTCGAAGGATTCGACGCGCTCAGCCAGCGTGCCAATCCCCGCATCCAAATCCGCTGACCCGTTCGCCCCGGACGCGAGCCTCTGCGGCAGCGCGCGCGCAACCGTTGCGGCATCAACGGCGTCGCCCGGCGCCAGTAACATCACTCGCTCGACCACGTTGCGCAGCTCGCGAATGTTTCCCGGCCACGGATAATGTTCCAGCGCTTCGACCGCGTCGCGCGAGAACGTCTTCGGCTTCCAATTGTTTTGCTCGGCAAGCTGGCGGACGAAATGCTCGACGAGCACGCCGATGTCCTCGCGGCGGTCGCGCAACGGCGGCAGCACGATCGGAAACACAAATATTCGATGGTAGAGATCCTCTCGGAAAGTTCCCTGCCGTACTTGCTCTTCGAGGTTCCGGTGCGTGGCCACGATCACGCGCACGTCCACCGGCAGCGGCTGGCCTCCGCCGACGCGCTCGATTTCGCGCTCTTCCAGCACGCGCAGCAGTTTTGCCTGCATGGTGAGCGGCATATCGCCGATTTCGTCGAGGAAAAGCGTGCCGCCCTGCGCCTGCTCGAATTTTCCGGCGTGCCGCGCGGCGGCGCCGGTAAAGGCCCCTTTCTCGTGACCGAAAAGCTCCGATTCCATCAGCTCAGCCGGAATCGCCGCGCAGTTTAGAGACACGAATGGCGCCGAATGGCGCGAGCTCTTCTCGTGCAGGGCTCGCGCGACGAGTTCCTTCCCGGTGCCCGTCTCGCCGCGAATGCAGACGCGCGTTTCGGCCGCGGCTACCTGATCGACTTGCGCCATAACCTCGCGCATCGCCGGGCTTGCCCAAACGATTTCGTGGCGTCCGAGGCGACGGCGCAGATCGCGGTTTTCCGTCTCCAACCGCGAAAGGCGCAGCGCGTTTTCCACGGTAAGCAGCAGCTTATCAATGCCAACCGGCTTTTCGAGGAAGTCGATGGCGCCGAGCTTGGTGGCACGGACAGCCATCTCGATCGTGGCCTGGCCAGACATCATCACCGCTGGTGACGACACGCCGGCGCTTTTCAGTTCTTCGAGCAAGGCGATGCCGTCTTTGCCTGGCATGACTACGTCCGAGAGGATCAGGTCGAAGCGCTGCTCTTTGGCAAGATCGAGCGCCCGGGCAGCGTTATCGCACACGGAAGCTTCGTGGCCGGACAGGCGAAACGCACGCGCCAGAGACGCGAGAGTATTCGGATCGTCGTCGATGACGAGGATGTGAGCCTTCAGCGCCACGACAGGACTACGCTTTCTGGGTGCCGACCACTTCGCGCGTCTCCGCAGCGGGAGCGGGCGCGGGGCGGATGCTCGGCTTCACCGGCAAGTAGATGTGGAACGAGGTGCCGATGCCCATTTCGCTCTCGACCGAAATGCGTCCGCCATGATCGCTGATCACCGATTGCACCACGGCGAGCCCTAGCCCGGTGCCGTGCTGTTTCGTGGTGTAGTAGGGCGTAAAGAGGCGGTCGCATTCTTCGGGCGTCAGGCCGGTACCGGTATCCGAAACCTCGAGATGAATTTCACTTTTTTCCCGCGAGGTGCGCAGCATCAGCACGCCGCCCGCGGGCATCGCATCCATGGCGTTCAGGATCAAATTCTCGAGCGCGCGGCGCAGCAGCGCGGCATCCGCTTGGATCGGCGGCAAATCTTCGGCGAGATGAAATTCGGGCGTGATGGGCGGCCGGCCGACAGCGCTGAACTGCGCCTCGAACAGCTTCACTGCGCCGCGTACCACTTCGTTCAGATTTACCGCGGCGAGTTCCGGCTGCGGCATTTTGGCGAAGTCGCTGAAGCGCCCGATGATTTTTACCAGGTTCTCGATTTCCGAAAGCAAGATGCCGGTCGACTCACGGAAGACTTCCTCGAACTGTTCGGGATTTGTCGTCTTCGCGCGCTGGAGGTTTTCGACCGTCGTTTGAAGCGGGAAAAGGGGATTTTTCAGCTCATGCGCCAGGCGGCGAGCCAATTCGCGCCATGCGGCCACCCGCTCCGCCTGCACCAGGTGCTCGCGCTGTTCGCTCAACTGGCGCGTCATTTGGTTGAAGGCGCGAGCGAGCTGGCCGATCTCTCCTCCGCCTCTCTCTTCAACGCGCGCGTTCCAATTTCCGTCCGAGACTTCCCGCGCCACGTTGGCGAGCTTGTGTACCGGACGGGTGACGCGCGCCGCTCCCCACCAGCTGAGCAGCAGGCTTAGCAGCAGCCCGATGGCAACGACGCTCTCAGCCAGCATGCGAATGCGATGCTCGATCGTCACCATTTCCTGTTGAGAGCTGCCCACCAGCAGCACTCCAAGTAGTTCCTTTTGCCGGCCCAGCAGCGGCAGCGCGTGAAATTCCTCCGTTCGGGTCAGGTCAGGCCCGGAAGCTAACTTGAAAATATCCGGGGCGGGATTAGCGCGCTCGCGATCCACGAACTGCGCGAAGCGGTCGCCTTCGAGTACCGGACCGTCCTGGTCGAGCAGATTC
>JAGWRH010000136.1 GCA_028876695.1 Acidobacteriota bacterium
ACACCCGCTGAAATTCATCGGCGGCTTTCTTCGCCGCCTCCTCGCCGTGAAACCCGGCGATGATCGCGTGCGCCAGCTGCATCTTGGCGTTCATCGGATGCAATGTGCCGCCGCGCACTTCTTCCTTCAGGCGCACGATCGCGGGCCACGGAAAATCGGTCAGCAGCTCGTAATACGACCACATCAGCTGGTCGGAGATCGACATCAGCTTGCCGAACATTTCGCTTGACGCTTCCGTGATGCCGACGTAGTTCCCCAGGCTTTTCGACATCTTCCGCTCGCCGTCGAGCCCCACGAGAATCGGCATCGTCACCGCTACCTGCGAAGGCTGGCCGAATTCGCGCTGAATATCGCGGTGTACGAGGATATTGAACTTCTGCTCCGTCGCGCCGATCTCGACATCCGACTCGAGCGCCACCGCGTCGTATGCAGTCAACAGCGGATACAGCAGCTCATGCACGGAAATCGGCAACTCCTTTTCGAGTCGCGAACGAAAATCCTCGCGCTCCAGCATACGCGCCAGCCGGTAATGGCCGCAGAGCCGCACCACGTCGAAGCTCGACATTTTGCCGAGCCATTCGCTGTTGTAACGCACCTCGGTTTTTTTCGGATCGAGGATTTGGTACACCTGATCGAGATAAGTTTTTGCGTTGGCCTGCACCTGCTCGCGCGTCAGCGGCGGACGCGTTTCCGACTGCCCCGTCGGATCTCCGATCATCGCGGAAAAATCGCCAATCAGGAAAATCGCGGTGTGGCCCATATCCTGAAAGTGTTTCAGTTTGCGCAGCACCACGGTGTGGCCCAGGTGAATATCGGGCGCGGTGGGATCGACGCCCAAATAAACGCGCAGCGGCTTGCCGGTGCGCTCCGCGTTTTCGAGCTTCGATTTCAACTCTTCGTCGCGGATCACTTCCGCCACGCTTTTTTTCAGGTACGAAAGCTGTTCTTGAACCGGCGGAAATTTCGTGGAGGTCACGGGCCTGCGAGACGCCTTTCTTCAGACTTTTTCGTGAGCGCGCTCGAACAGCACGCGCCGCCCGTCGATGCGGTAGCAGCCGTCGAGAACGATCCGCACCGCTTCGGTATAGATGCGATGCTCCTCGCGCAAAATGCGCGCAGCCAATGTCTCCGGCGTGTCGCCGTCTTCCACCGGCACGACGGCCTGCAATATGATCGGCCCCGCATCCAGCCGCTCATCGACAAAATGCACCGTGCAGCCCGAGAATTTTACGCCATGTTCGAGCGCCTGCCGCTGCGATTCGAGACCCGGAAAGGCGGGAAGCAGTGACGGGTGGATATTCAGGATGCGCTCGCGAAATGCGGATACGAAATACGCCGAAACCATGCGCATGTATCCGGCCATGCAAATCAGCTCCACTTGTTTTTCGCGCAACGCGCTCACGATCAGCCGGTCGTACGCCTCGCGCTCGAGGCCCCTCGACGGAATCGCGCGCGCTTCAATGCCGCGCGCCTTAGCTTTCGCGATGCCTGGCGCGTCGTCGCGATTGCTCAGCACGATGGAAATTTCGGCATTGGCGATGCGTCCCGCGGCCACGCTATCCGCGAGCGCCTCGAAATTGGAGCCGCGTCCGGAAAGCAGGACGCCGATGCGGCGTTTCATATTCGACCGAAATTAACACAGTTTCGCGAACGCAGAAAAGCGCCGCGCAAAATTCCCGAAGAAAACTGCAGAGAGAAAGGCGCGTTGCCGCGGCCCAGGGGCCGTCGGCTCATGCGGGCAGCGCGCCGGAATAGACCACGCGCGAATTTCCTCGCTTCGCCTTTTCAATGCGCCCGATCACGTAGCATTTCTCGCGCCGGCGCTTGAGTTCCGCTTGCACGCGCGCCGCGTATTTTGCGGGAACCACCAAAATCATCCCCACGCCCAGATTGAACGTGCGCAGCAATTCATCCCGTTCGATCTGGCCCACGCGAGCCAAATATCGAAAAATTGGCAGCACCGGCCACGAGCCTAATTCGATCACCGCTTGCACATTCTTCGGCAGCGCGCGCGGCAAATTGCCGGTAACTCCGCCGCCGGTGATGTGCGCCAGGGTCGTCACCCAGCCGCGCGCCAAAATGGCTTTCAGCAGCGGCCAGTACGCGCGATGCGGCTTCAAGAGCTCAGCGCCGATCGGCCCGCCAATCTCCTGCACATAGCTATCGGGAGCCAGGCGTTCCACGCCGAACACCAGCTTGCGCGCGAGGGAATAACCGTTGGTATGCAATCCGCTCGAAGCGAGCGCCAGCAGCACGTCGCCCGGGCGGACGTTTTTCGGATCGAGGATTTTCTTCCGCTCCACGGCGCCGACGATAAATCCGGCGAGGTCGTATTCGCCGGGCGCGTAGAGATCGGGCATCTCCGCCGTTTCGCCGCCGATCAGCGCGCACCCGGCCTGCTTCGCGGCGCGGCTCATGCCGGCAATCACTTGCTCGATCGCTTGCGGATCGAGCTTTCCCATGGCGATGTAATCGAGGAAGAAAAGCGGCTCGGCGCCCTGCGTCAGAATGTCGTCCACGCAGTGATTCAGAATGTCCGCGCCGACGCCGGAATGATTACCCGCCATGCTGGCAACTTTCAGCTTCGTCCCCACGCCGTCGCAGCTGGCCACCAGCACGGGATCGCGCCAGCGTTTGCGATCGAGCTGAAAAAGGGAGCCGAATGCGCCGATGGGCGCCAGCACGCCGGGACGAAATGTGCCGCGCGCCATCGCCGCAATGCGCTTTTTCGCCGCGTCCGCGACGGAAATATCGACACCCGCGTCCGCGTAGCGCATCAACAGGTCTCGCCACGCGCGCCGGCCAATTCGAAACCGCGCAGCTTCATCTTGGAAATGTGCGAAACAGCCGCCGCCAGCGCACTTCGCCGGGATCGACAAACACTTTCAGATAGGTTTCAAATCGCTCGCCGATGTGCCCGGGATCCCAGACCTGCTCGGGCGCGCGAATGGACATGTAAATGAAGAGCGGTACGCCGATGACGTCCCTGCGCGGCACGAAGCCCCAGTAGCGGCTATCGAACGAATTGTCGCGGTTATCGCCCATCATGAAATATTCGCCGGGCGGCACCACCAGCTCGCCGTTTTTCACGTATTGCGAAATGCCCGAGGCCCACGTGGAAGTAAGGCGCGTATCCTGGGTGGGGTCCTCCGCGGGCGGGTACTGCGCGAATGGCGAGTCGGGGGACGATTTCAGCGCGTACGGTTCGTTCAAAAGCTGCCCGTTGACGTACACCCTTTCGCCGACCATCTTGATGTGATCGCCGGGAAGGCCAATGCAGCGCTTGATGAAATCCGGATTGCCTTCGTCGGGCAGCGGCGCGCGAAACACGACGATTTGCTGCCGCTTGGGACTGCGCCAAAGAGGCTCGTGAACGTCCGTGAACGGTATGCCGGCGTCGTAGCCGATGCGGCTCACGATGATGTGATCGCCGATCAGCACGGTGTTTTCCATCGAGCCGCTGGGAATCACGCGCGCCTGCACCAGCGTGCCCTCGATAAAAATAAACGCGACGATCACCCAAAACCACGAAACGACCTCGCGCCACACACGCTGGTCCGCGGTCGTCTGCGCGGCGGCCTTTGGCTTGCGCCCGGCCACGCCGCGGTCCACGTCAGCCTTCACGATGCGCCTCCACTTCCAATTGTACGAGCTCCGTTGGATAAACGCCCGTGTAGCATGCGGTGCAGTATTTGCCTTGGGTATCGCCCACCGCGGCGCGCAGCGATTCAAGCGACAGATAGCCCAGCGAATCGGCGCCCAAAAACCGGCGAATTTCTTCTGGAGATTTCTGCGAGGCGATCAACTCTTCGCGCCGCGGCGTGTCGATGCCGTAGTAGCACGGCGAAACGGTCGGCGGGCAGCTGATGCGCACGTGCACTTCGGACGCTCCCGCCTCGCGCACCAACCGCACCACCTTGCGGCTGGTGGTGCCGCGCACTAAGGAGTCGTCCACCAGCACCACGCGCTGGCCTTCCAGATCTTCGCGCACCGGATTCAATTTGAGCTTCACCCCAAAGTCGCGGATGGACTGCTCCGGCTCGATGAAGGTTCGCCCCACGTAGTGGCTACGGATCAGCGCCATGCGAAACGGGATTCGGGATTCATCCGCGTAGCCCACCGCGGCGGGCACGCCGGAATCGGGCAGCGGGACGACAATATCGGCGTCCGCGGGATGCTCGCGCGCCAGCAAACGGCCCATCTGCTCGCGGCTCTTGTTGACGGCGCGCCCGAAAACGATGCTATCGGGCCGCGAAAAATAGACCTGCTCGAAAATGCAATACTGATGCGGCTTTTCCGGCGCGAAACGCAGCGATTCGATGCCGCCGCGCGAAATACGCACCATCTCGCCGGGTTCCACTTCGCGGACGTAATCGGCGTCGATCAGGTCAAAAGCGCAGGTTTCCGAACCCGCCACCCACGCGCCGTCCAGGCGGCCCAGAATGAGTGGACGGAATCCGCGCGGATCGCGGATTGCGTACATTTCATCGCGCGTGAGCACCAGCAGCGAGTACGCGCCTTCCACTTGATTGAGAGCGTCAGCAAGCGCGCCGGGCAAATTGCGCGCCGTGCTGCGCGCCACCAGGTGCACGATCACTTCCGTGTCGCTGGTGGTCTGAAAAATCGAGCCGCGATGCTCCAAGCGGCGCCGCAATTCCAGCGCGTTGGTCAGATTGCCGTTGTGACCCAGCGCCAGCTTGCCCTTGTTGCAGTCGATCATGATCGGCTGCGCGTTGAGCAGCGTGGTATCGCCCGCCGTGGAATAGCGCGTGTGGCCGATGGCCGCCGATCCCTTCAAATTTTCCAAAGCTTGCGGCGTGAAAATTTCCTGCACATGTCCCAGGCTGCGATGCAGGTGCAAGTCGCCGCCGTCGGTCGATGCGATACCGGCCGATTCCTGGCCGCGATGTTGCAACGCGTACAGCCCGAGATAGGTCAGCTTCGCCGCTTCGGGATGGCCGAAGACGCCGAACACGCCGCAGTGATCGTGGAAATGATCGTCTTCGAGTATGTGGACTTTAGACATGTGTCCTACGCGCTCTCAAGCGCCTTGGCGAGGCTTTCGCTCCATATTTTGCGAAGTGGAGAGACTTCGCCGCGGATGGCGGTCGTCCCATTATATTGGATGCGAAATGCCCCTCGAATGACTGTACCGATGCGCTGGACGTTACAACTATATTTTGCCGCAATTGCGGCGGCGCGGGCAAGCGAGGCGGCTGAAAGCGATACGATGGCGCGCGCTCCGCGTTCGCCGAATAGCGCGTACTCGGCGGCCAACTCGTCAGGGGCTGAAGCCCCCGAGGAGTCAAGGCTCGACGTCGCACGGCCTGAAGGGCCGTGCTCCCCGGACTGAAGTCCGGGGCTGACAAAGAGGCTTCCACCCATGAGTTCAATTTCGGCGGAGAGGCAGGCGCCGGAATCGTCGGCGCTTTCGAAGCAGCATTCGGCAAGCGCCACGGCCAGCCCTCCGTCGCTCAGATCGTGCGCGGAAGCGATGGCCTTTTCGGATGCGAGCGCGACCAGGCAGCCGATCAGAGTTTTTTCGGCTGGCAGATCGATGGCCGGCGGCGCGCCGGCAACGATACCGTGAATTGTCTTCGCGTATTCCGATGAGGAAAACTCCGCGCGCTGCCGGTCCTCGGAATGCGCTGATTGCCGCGCATCGAGCAGCAGAATCGCGTCGCCCTCGTTGCGGAACGCGGAGCCGAGCGCGCAGCCGGCGTCTTCCAATAAGCCGAGGACGCCAAGAACCGGCGTGGGATAGATCGGGTTGCCGAGCGTCTCGTTGTAGAAACTGACGTTCCCGCCGGTGATCGGAGTTTCCAGCACGCGGCAGGCTTCGGCGACTCCGTCGATCGCTTCGGTGAACTGCCACATCACTTCGGGTTTTTCCGGATTGCCGAAATTCAGGCAATTCGTCGCGGCGATGGGACGCGCGCCGGTGCAGGCCACGTTGCGAGCGGCTTCCGCCACGGCATGCATCGCGCCCAGTCGCGGCGAGAGAAAGCTCCAGCGGCCGTTGCCGTCGGTTTTGATCGCCAGCGCGCGCTTCGATTCCTTCAGCCGCAGCACGGCGGCGTCGCCCGAGCCGGGACCGAGTCGCGTGTTGGTGCGCACCATCGAATCGTACTGTTCGGTGATCCAGTGTTTCGAGGCGATGCTGGGAGCAGCCAGGAGCTTGCGGAAATTGGGAGTGAGGTCCGTCCCCTCGGCCGCAAATTCGACGGGCTTTCCACGGGAGGCGGCGCTGCGATCGAGATTGGCAGCGGACGGCTTGGCGATCGGGCGCTCGTAGCGAGGACCTTCTTCGGCCAGCGCGTGCGCGGGAATCTCCGCGGCCACTTTGCCGCGATGCGTCACGCGCAGCTTGCCGTCCGTGGTCACGCGGCCGATTTGCACGGCGTCGAGGCCCCATTTGTGGAACACGTCGAAAACGTGGCGTTCGCGGCCGCGCTCGGCCACCAGCAGCATGCGCTCCTGCGATTCGCTGAGCATCATTTCGTACGGCGTCATGCCGGTTTCGCGCTGCGGCACTCGATCGAGTTCGATTTCGATGCCCATTCCGCCGCGCGACGCCATTTCCGCGCTGGAGCTGGTCAGGCCGGCCGCGCCCATATCCTGAATCGCCACCACCGCGCCGGTGCGCATCGCCTCCAGGCACGCTTCCAGCAGGAGTTTTTCCATGAACGGGTCGCCGACTTGCACGTTGGGGCGCTTCTGCTGCGATTCCTCGCTGAATTCGGCGGAAGCGAGCAGCGACGCGCCGTGAATGCCGTCGCGCCCCGTTTTCGCGCCGGCGTAAATCACCGGATTCCCTTCGCCGCGCGCGCGAGCGAAGAACAGCTCGTCTTTGTGCGCGATGCCGAGCGCTAGCGCGTTAACCAGCGGATTATTCGAGTAGCACGGCTCGAAGACCGCCTCGCCGCCAACCGTGGGCACGCCGAAGCAGTTTCCGTAGAAACCAATGCCGCGCACCACGCCATCGACGATCCGGCGGTTGCGCGCGATCTCGTCCGGCGTCGCATTTCCCGCCGAAGGACCAGCATGAGTAGGCCCGAAGCGCAGCGAGTCAAGCACGGCGATGGGCCGCGCGCCCATGGTGAAGATGTCGCGCAGGATGCCTCCGACGCCGGTGGCCGCGCCCTGAAACGGCTCAACAAAGCTGGGATGGTTGTGCGATTCGATTTTGAACACGGCGACCAGGCCGTCGCCGATATCGACCACGCCGGCGTTTTCTCCCGGCCCCTGCACCACATGCGCGCCGCGCGTGGGCAAGCGCTTCAGGTGCACGCGCGAAGATTTGTAAGAGCAGTGCTCGCTCCACATCACGCTGAAAATCCCGAGCTCGGTGATGTTCGGGTCGCGGCCGAGGATCTTCTGGATGCGCGCGAATTCGCCGGCGGTGAGGCCGTGCTCGGCGGCGATTTGCTGCGTGATTTTAATTTCCGTTCCGGTGCTGGCCATTTTTCCGGTGAACTTTTGCGATTGCGGCGCCCTAAGGATTTTGTGTCGATCTGGGCGCGCCGCTTTCCTTTGTTTTCAGCAACTTAGGCCCGAATTAGATCGAAAGGGTGTGTCGATCTAAACGGCCTTTCTGCAGCGGCTCTGCTTGTGGCCGCCGCGCTGCGGCCAGGCAACCTGCCGCAGGCGGATTCTGGCAGCAAACCACGCGCGAGGCAAGCAAAGCGCAGCGAACGGGAAGAAATCGAGTGCGGATGGGGTATGGGTCGAGACGGAATTCTTCGCAGCGAGTCTCAAACGATGGCCGGATTTCCGATCACCCCAAAACGCACCCAGCGACCATCGCCTTCGTACCCCCAGTGTTCATCCTCCTTGTCGCGGAACACGTCGAGTGGAAGAGGAACGGTGCTGAAGGGATTGTGCACCACCCGCAAGCGCGTGTTCTCTCTGTTCAAGGGCTTTGATAGGTTCCAGGCAACGGCGCTGATGTACCGCTTTCTTGAGATGTGGAACAATTGGCCGCGGCCACGATGCGGCTCCCAGGGGCCGATCGTTTTTCCGTCGGCCTCGATCCGGCGCTCGGGGTTGCCAAAGAGCGCGTCTCGCAGGTATTCGACATTTATCGGGACACCACGGGCTGAAGCGCCATCCAAAATCACTATCGTGGCAAACCCATCAGCTCTATAAGCTTTGAGCTGTTTTCCCGCCTCCTCGACTGCGCAGCGCAACGGCTTTAGCAGCGGTTCCAGTGGGAACTGGACGAACGGACCGCTGCCCAGCGCCAACGGTGGTCTGTTAAACGACTTCACTTCGGCTAGTAAGAGCGTCTGTGGGTTGATTCGTACGCAAAAATCGGGCCTTGCGCCGCGAACCGCGATCTCCTGCTCGAGTTCCGTCTCGCGACGGTAAGCATACCCGCGCTGCTCGAGCAACCGCGCAAAACGGTCTTCCGCCAATTGCGCGGCCTTCGCGACAGCGGACATCCGCTGCATTACGCGGAGACGCGGGCGGCTTCGCGGCGGGCAACGCTTTCGGCCATTGAGCGAAGAATCACCAAGCCGTCGGCGGAGCCCAGGGACGATTCCGCGGCGCGTTCGGGATGCGGCATCAGGCCGGCGACATTGCGTTCGCGATTGCAGACGCCGGCGATGGCGTCAAGCGAGCCATTGGGATTCGATTCGCGGTCGCGCGGATCGACCGTGCCGTCCGGACGCGCGTAGCGGAATAGGATCTGCCGGTTGCGTTCGAGTTCGGCGAGCGTGGGCGCGTCGCAGAAATAATTTCCCTCCATGTGCGCGATGGGAACCTTGAGGATCTGTCCGCGATGCGCGGCGCATGTGAACGGCGTGTCGGTCTGCTCGACGCGGAGATGAACCTGGCGGCAAAGGAACCGCAGCGATTGATTGCGCAGCATGGCGCCGGGAAGAAGTCCCGCTTCGAGGAGGATCTGAAAACCGTTGCAGACGCCCAGAACCAGCCCGCCGGAATTGGCGAAGCGTTCGAGAGCGCGCATCACCGGCGAAAACCGGGCAATCGCGCCGGTGCGCAGGTAATCGCCATAGGAAAAGCCGCCGGGGAGCAGGATGGCATCGTAGCCGGACAGATTTTCGGATTGGTGCCAGATGAGATCGACGGGCTCGCCAATTACCGAGCCGATGGCGTGGCAGGCGTCGTCATCGCAATTCGAGCCGGGAAACTGGACAACTCCGAACTTCATACATTGATTTTAGCATAAGTGAAACACGCGATTTCCTGAGGATGCAGCTCTACATACCCGGGCCTGATAATTGAATCGTGAAAGATGCCGGGCTAAGAGGACCCGGCGCTACGTCTAAGTCTGCGGCTTGGCGGTGCGGTAGCTGGCGCCACGCGCAGCCATGCCTTTGGTTGCGGCACGGAGCATCCACGGCGCGAAGCGTTCCATCGCGACGAACAGCTTTCCGTGGCCGGTTATGATGGCCTCGCGTTTGCCGCGCGCGACGGCGCGAAGAATATCCTTCACGGCCTTTTCCGCCGGCATTATTAACCAGGCGGGCATCGGCTCCTTTGCTGAGGCGTGCAGTTCGCCGCGATTATCGATGCGGCGGATGTTGCTGGACACGAACCCGGGACTAATCAGCGTGACGCGCACTCCGGATTGTCGCAACTCGGGAGCAATGGAATTGGCGAGGGCGCGAACGGCGAATTTGCTCATGGAATACGGAGAAGCGCCCGGTGTGGCCGTCCATCCCGCGACGCTACCGAGGATGACGAGATTCCCCTTCGTCTTCTCCAGCTGCGGGAGCGCCGCAAAGATCGTGCGCAAGACGCCGAAGACGTTGGTTTCGAACTGGCGCCTGTAGTCGTCGAGCGAAAGCGTTTTGAGCGGGCCGACGACGCCGAAACCGGCGTTGGCTATGGCGACGTCCAGGCGGCCCCATTGCCGGACCGCTTCCGCAACGGCGCGTTCGAGGTCGCCATCCTGCGTGACGTCGCATGGAACGGCCAGCGGCTTCGCGGCGCCTCCGAGCGCGATGCTTTGCGCTAATGTGTCGAGGAGATCGCGGCGGCGCGCGGCGAGGGTGAGCTTCGCGCCGGCGCTGCCAAGTTGCCGCGCCAGCTCTTCGCCGATGCCGGAAGAAGCGCCGGTGATGAGAACAGATTTGTCTTTGAAGAAACTTGCGCTTGAGCTCATGTCACCGCTGGGTGCTACGGATGAGGGATCATATCGCTAAAGTTGCGCGCGATCTATCTGACGGTGAGCGCGACCCGCTACACCCAAAGATCGAAAGGCACCGAGCACCTTCAGTGTTACGAGTTCAGCAGGTTCGGCGGAGGCGGCGCAAAATGGAGTTCAACATCCGCACCCTTCGCGAAATGCGCTCAGAGTGCGGCACCCGGAAGAGAGAAACCGTCGCCGACAATCAGCGGCGGCGGGCGGGGCGGCTTGCGCGTCGCGACCGATTGGAGCGCGGCTTCGGGCGGACTCGGCGCCTGGGAGACTTCGCGGCGGCGAGCTGGCGCCGACGTTCGCGGGCCCAGCCAGGCTTATTGGATTGGCGGCCGCGGGCGATACCGAGCGCGTCAGCGGGAATATTCTCGGTGATCACCGAGCCGGCGGCGACGTACGCGCCATCGCCGATGCGCACCGGCGCGACCAGCGCGGTATCGCTGCCGATGAAAACGCGATCGCCGATTTCGGTGTGGTATTTGGCGACGCCGTCGTAGTTGCAGGTGATGGTGCCGGCGCCGACGTTCGATCCGCGGCCAACGGATGCGTCGCCAAGATAGGTGAGGTGCATGGCCTTGGCGCCTTCGCGAATCACCGAGTTTTTCACTTCGACAAAGTTGCCGACGTGCGCGCCTTCGCGAATATCCGCGCCGGGGCGCAGGCGCGCGAACGGGCCGATCTGCGAGCGCGCGCGGAGACGGCTGGAAGTCATGTTGCAGTTGGGGAGGATCGTGACGCCGTCGTCCACGCGCATGTCGAAGAGGATGCTGCCCGCGCCGATGCGGCAGTTCGCGCCAATTCGCGTGCGACCGAGCAAGCGCACGCCGGGATCGACGATGGTGTCCGCTCCGACGGCGACTTCGGGATCAATAATCACGGTTTCCGGGAGGTAGATGGTAACGCCGGAGTCCATCAGCGCGGCGGCTTTGCGCGCGCGGAAGATGCGATCGATATCGGCGAGGTGCGACCGGGTGTTGCAGCCGAGGACTTCGTTGGCATCGGCCGCCACACAGGCGAGGACGCGCTCGTTGCGTTCGCGGAGCTTGGAGATGGCGTCGGTGAGGTACAGCTCGCGGTGCGCGTTGTCTGGACGCAGGTCCGCAAGGCAGGGCCAGAGCTTTTCGAGCGTGAAGCAATAAATGCTGGAGTTGATTTCGAGGATGCCGCGCTGTTCGGGCGCGAGCTTTCCGTCCTCGACAATGGATAGCACGCGGCCTTCGGAATCGCGAATGATGCGGCCATAGCCGGAAGGATCGGCGATTTCCGCGGTCAGAATGGTGGCGGCGGCTTCGCCGCGGCGGTGGGTATCGACGAGAGCGGCGAGCGTTTCGGTGCGCAGCAGGGGCGCGTCGCCGGGAGTGACGATGGCGAGCCTGGCGCTTTTGCGAATGGCGCGGCGAGCAATTTGCATGGCGTGGCCCGTGCCGCGCTGCGGCTGTTGAAGAATGGTTTCGACGCCGAGCGAGGCGGCAACCCTAGTCACTTCCTCGTGCTGGTGGCCGACGATGGCGAGCAGTTGCGCGGGTTTGAGCGGCTGGCAGGCGCGGATGACGTGCTCGATCAGCGTGCGGCCGCCTGCCTGGTGGAGCACTTTTGCCAGGCTGGAACGCATGCGCGTCCCTTTCCCGGCGGCCAGGATCACGATGGAAATGTCGGCAGCGGGCATGAAGCGCCATTTTCGCCTTGACGCGGGACTTTGGCAATTGGGGAATTTACTAACACTCCGATTAGCTCAGCCGCTGCGGACAATAAAGCCGCACGCCGGAACGCAAGGCGTGCGGCACCCCGCGGATTACGCTGGACGGATGGCTGACGTGTTGTGGGATATCACCAGCAGCGCCGCCCTGCAGCGAGAAGGAAAAAGACCCCACGCTTACAACCCGAGCGATGGGCACCCGCAATAACTAAGATCGGAAGCGCCGGTCGGCCACTTGAGCTAGGGCGCGGCGGAAACAGTGTCGGAGATGCGGGGACGGTTTTCGGCGGAATCGCATTCGGCGACGTCGGTGGTTTCGACCCAACGGGATCGATCTTCGACGAGGCGGGTGACGAGCTGCGTGTGCAGGGCGTGACCGGCGCGATGCGCGACGATGCTGGCCTGCACCGGGCGGCCGATCAGAGCGAGATCGCCGATCAGATCGAGGGCCTTGTGACGGCCGAATTCGTCGCGGAAGCGCAGCGGGCCATTCAAGACCGAGGTATCGTCGAGGACGATAGCGTTGGCAAGCGAGCCGCCGCGGATCAAGCCCATGGCCTGCAAACCGACAAAGTCCTTCAAGAAACCGAAGGTGCGCGCGGGCGCGAGCTGGGTGCTGAAGGCCTGGCGATCGACGGACACTTCGATATCCTGCGGGCCGATAGCCGGATGGCCGTAGTCCACGACGCAGCGAACGCGGAATTCGCCGGCAGGATAGATGCCAATGCGGCGGTCGCCATCGCGGATTTCGAGCGGCTTGACGATCTTAATGTAGCGACGGCGGCGGCGCAGGCGGCGCGTGCCGGCGCGTTCGAGAAGCTCGATGAACGGCTGAGAGGAGCCGTCGAGGATGGGCAGCTCGAGCGCGTCAATTTCGACGTACACATTGTCGATGCCGCAGCTATAGAGCGCGGCCAGCAGATGCTCGGTGGTAGAGATCAGCACACCATCTTTCATCAGGCTGGTGGCGTAGCTGACGCGCGCCAGGTTGCAGATGTGCGCCTGAATCTCGAAATTATCGAGATCGGTGCGGCGAAAAACGATGCCGGTATCGGCCGGCGCGGGCAGGAGGCGAACTTTGCTGCGCACGCCGGTGTGAAGACCGACGCCCTCCACGTCGGCCGGGCGCTGAATCGTCAGTTGTGATGGCATAAGGAAATCGAAGGAGATCTTAATGCATTCGGGTTTCCGGTTGGAGGAAATATTTCTCCTGTATTTGCAATTAGATACGGGAGGTCGTGCTTACACCACGTTAGTCGCTGTGGTAAACGTACAACAGTGGCGGCGATTCAAGTGTTTGAGAATAGACGCTCGGCGAGGTCGACTTTTGGGAGTGGCGCGTGTTGGTGGCGGCTTGCTTTGGTGAGAACGATGCCAGCGGGGGTGTGAGCTGGCGCATTGTGCTGACGGGCGGCGGCGCGTAAAATCAAACGGAGAAATTGACGTAAAATCGAGCAGATGGCATCTCCATTCAACATCTTGTCTGGCGAGACGCGGGGGCTGGCTGCGGGCCCGGGCGCGCAGCCGCGGCCGGCGTGGTTGCGGGTGAAGTTTGGCGGCGGGCCGAACTACCAGGATTTGAAGCGCATCATGCACACGTTCCAGTTGCACACGGTGTGCGAAAGCGCCCGGTGTCCGAATATGGGCGAGTGCTGGGACCATCGCACGGCGACGTTCATGATCCTGGGAAACATTTGCACGCGGTCGTGCGGCTTCTGCGCGGTGCCGAGCGGGAAGCCAATTGGCCCGCCGGAGGAAGATGAGCCGGACCGGGTGGCGGAAGCGGCGGAACGGATGGGGCTGCGGTACGCGGTGGTCACGTCTGTTAACCGGGACGATCAGCCGGACGGCGGCGCGCGAATTTTCGCGTGGACGATCGAGGCAATCCGGCGGCGGCTGCCGGAATGCAAAGTGGAAGTGCTGATACCGGATTTTCGCGGACACTGGCCTTCGCTGCAATTGCTGATGGCGGCGCGGCCGGACGTGCTGAATCACAATATGGAGACGGTGCCGCGCCTTTACCGGCGAGTGCGCAAGGGCGCGGTTTACGAGCGATCGCTCGAGCTGCTGCGGCGCGCGCGGGAATTGGCTCCGGATGTGCCGACAAAAACTGGAATGATGCTGGGGCTCGGCGAGACGCGAGACGAAGTGCTGAATGCGATGCGCGATATCGCGGCGCAAGGAACGCATATTCTAACGCTGGGACAATATCTGCAGCCTGACGGCGAGCATTTGCCGATCGAGCGGTACGTGCATCCAGATGAATTCGCGGAGTACAAGCGGCTGGGCGAAGAGATGGGATTCAAGCACGTCGAAGCGGGGCCGCTCGTGCGGTCGTCGTATCACGCATTCGAGCAGGAAGCCGCGGCGCGATCGTAGCGGCGATACTTTTGTTCGACCACCGTTTTGCTCGCGAAGGTATCGTTTCCCGGCGGATCGAGTTCAGGTGCGGTGGGGCAACGAAGGACGAAGGTCTAATCTGGCGTGGGTGTGACTGATATCACCACGTCTGTGATTCTCAGAAGTTTTACTCTGACCTCGACCAGAGCCTCGCCGGCGGGCATGTCGAAGACTTCAGAATGCGCTCTGTTTTGCGGGTCGGGCGAGTGCTCAAGTCTCAGCGGTGGAATGTTCCGAATTCCGAGAACTGGTAGTTTGATGACTGCATTATCGTTGGGTTGCTTCCCACGTCTTTTCGTTTCGTCTGGTGTGGAATACTTCTCCCAGTCGACCGACATTCCGCCGCAGTGTTCCCTGAAAACCCCAGGCGCCAATTTGCCATTCGGAAAGTGAGACCGGTGCGCTCGCATGTATACGGAATCGGTGTTTGGGATGAGTTCTGCGGCCCAAACTAGCGAATCAGCCACGACGCAATTCCTAGATTGAATTTTGAAGGATCGAAGCTGCCGCGAAATTTCTGCTCGCCGTAGTCGTCACCATAGAATGTTGCCATAGAGTGCCGGTCGCTCGGTATGTTAACCAACAATTCCCAATGCGGGAGTTTCCAGTGGACGTCAATACTTCCCTCGGGACCCGGCCCAAACGTCGGAATGGGAGCATCGATTGCATAAGTTTCCCAGAGGTTTGAGGCGTATGCCGAAACAAACCCTGTCGCTCGATCGACGGTTTCCTTCGAATACCCTGCGCTGCCTTCGCCGTCCCAGTCATCTGTCAGCTTTGCAATCCGCCTGGCACGCTCAATTTCTGACTTGAGTCTCTCAGAAGACGTAGATCTGTGTTCAATACCAACTGTAAGCGAGACCTTTACCATGATCTCGCTCGGCGCGTCGTTCCAGTCTAAAATCGGAGCGGTAGCTTCTTGCCACTCCCGGGGCTCCAAAGGCGCTGTTTCCCACTCTCTTTGAACGGCGTCGGCTG
>JAGWRH010000137.1 GCA_028876695.1 Acidobacteriota bacterium
GATGATCAGGACCGAAGCTCCCGCGTCGATCAGTTTACGGAACGAGGTGAGCAGCTTCTGAATATCGTCGAAGTGCAGCCCGGTGGTTGGCTCATCGAAAATGTACAGGACGCCGCGATTTGCCTCACGCGTGAGATGCGCGGCAAGCTTCAGGCGTTGTGCTTCTCCACCGGAAAGCGTGGTGCCGGATTGCCCGAGGCGGAGATAGCCGAGACCGACTTCGTCGAGAACCCGCAGGCGCTGCGTAATCTTGGGATTGCTGGCGAAAAACACGAGCGCTTCACGAACCGTCATTTGCAAAACCTGGTGAATATTTTTTTCGCGATAGAGAACTTCCAGAATGCCGCTCTTATAGCGCGTGCCGTGGCATTCTTCGCAGACCAGCTCGACATCGGCCAGAAAGCGCATTTCCACGGTGACGGTGCCGTCGCCCTGGCACGCTTCGCACCGGCCGCCGGGAATATTGAATGAGAAGTGACCGGCCGTGAGCCCGCGCTTTTTGGCATCGGGCGTGGCGGCAAAAACATCGCGAATGGAGTCAAAAGCCTTCAAGTATGTAGCCGGGTTCGAGCGCGGCGTGCGGCCGATGGGCGATTGATCGACCATTTCCATGCTGTCGATTGCCGCGTCACCCTCGATGCGGTCGCAGTAAACCCGCCAATTTCCGCCGGTGCGCTTCGCTTCCAGAGCCTTGTACAGCACGTTGTGCACCAGCGTGGATTTGCCCGAGCCGGAAACTCCCGTGACGGCAACGAGCACTCCGAGCGGAATCATCACGTCGATGTTTTTCAGGTTGTGCGTATGAGCGCCGATGATCTTCAGCACTTTTCCTTGCGGCTTGCGGCGGCGCTGCGGAATGGCGATACGCGTCTCGCCACGCAGATACCGGCCGGTAAGCGAGTGTGGGTCCGCCAGCAGGGCATCGCGCGAACCGGCGAAGATCACCGCGCCGCCATGCTCGCCGGCGCCGGGACCGAGATCGATCACATCGTCGGCGGCGAGGATCGTGTCCGGATCGTGTTCGACGACCAGCAGCGTGTTTCCTAAATCGCGCAAGCCTTTCAGGATTTCGATCAGGCGATTCGTGTCACGCGGATGCAGTCCGATGGACGGCTCGTCGAGCACGTAGAGCGCGCCGACCAGGCGCGAGCCGAGCGACGTCGCCAGCTGAATCCGCTGCGCTTCGCCGCCCGAAAGCGTGGACGTGAGGCGATCCAGCGTGAGGTAATTCAGGCCAACCTCGTCGAGAAAGCGGAGGCGCTGCTGAATTTCTTCGAGCACCTTTTCGGCGATCGACATTTCGGCAGCGCTTAACCGCAGACGATCGAAGAATGGCCGCGCTTCCTTCACGGTCATTCGGCAAACCTCGGTGATGGAGCGCTCCGCGATTTTCACCGCGCGGGCCTCGGCGCGGAGGCGCGTGCCGCCGCAATCCAGGCAGGTGGCGTAGCCGCGATACCGGCTCAAAAAGACGCGAACGTGCAGCTTATATTTCTTGCGTTCCAGCCATTCGAAGAAGCCTTTGATGCCCGGAAAGCCTTCTTTTTTGTCGCCTTCGACGATGGCGTCGCGCTGCGCGGCGGTTAACTCGCGAAATGGCAGGTCAACGGGAATAGCCTTGGCGCGCGCAAACTTCTTCAGCTCGACGGCGAGCGAGCGATATCGCGGCTTGGTCCACGGCTCCACGGCCCCTTCCGCGAGCGATTTGCTCTTGTCCGGTACGACCCGATCGAGGTCAAAATCAACCGTATTGCCGAAGCCCTGGCACCGCGGACATGCGCCGTAAGGATTATTGAACGAGAAGAGGCGCGGTTCCGGCTCCTGGTATGTAGCGCCGCACTTTTTGCAGGTGAAACGCTCGCTAAAAACCATGCGTTCGGAAAGGTTTCCGGCCGCGGCCGGATCGGGCGCGAATTCGATCACCGCTTCGCCGCGGCCTTCGCGATAGCAAATCTCGATGGAATCGACTAATCGCGAGCGAATTTCCGGCGAAAGCGCGAGACGGTCAACGAGCACCCAAACCGGCTTGGTGAAATCCAGGTCGAGGAGGTCTTCCGGCGTCGAAAACTCAAACACGCGGCCCGCCTGGTATAGCCGATTGAACCCTCGCTTGCGAAGGCTGGCGAGCGTCTGCCGGATCGCATCCGGTGCGGGGCGCGCGCCTGCTGCTGCCGCACGCGACCGGCGCGCCGCGGTTCCTGACGCAGCGGTTGCATCGGCGCTAACTTTCAACTCGTAGAGCACGTAGAAGCGGGTGCCCTCGGGCAGCGCCATGACGCGGGCGGCGATTTCATCGAAGGTATCTTTGCGGACTTCTTCCCCGCAGTTCAGGCAGAAGGTATGACCGGCGCGTGCGTAGAGCAGGCGAAGGTAATCGTAGATCTCCGTGGCGGTGGCGACAGTGGAGCGCGGATTGCGCGTGGAATTTTTCTGCCGGATGGAAATGGCCGGCGCAATGCCGGTCACCTCGTCCACGTCCGGTTTTTCGATGCGCTCCAGGAATTGGCGCGCGTATGCGGAAAGCGACTCGATATAGCGGCGCTGGCCCTCGGCGTAGAGCGTGTCGAACGCGAGGCTGGATTTGCCGGAGCCGGATACGCCGGTGACGACGGTGATCGCGTTATGGGCGATCGAAACGTCGATGTTTTTCAGGTTGTGAACGCGCGCGCCACGGACGCGAATCGCATCGCCGTTCCCAGCGATCGGGGAAGTAATCGCCGGGGAGCCAGCTCCGGCAGGTGCTGGTCCACGCCGGGGCTTGTCAGTTGATCCCATTGATATACGCCTAAACCGCGAATTATACGCCCGTGCGTCGGCAGCGGCAAATTGGCCGCGAATTCGAGAGATTTGGCAAAATCGCGCCTCGATACTTGCCTTGACACTTTTCGCGCGCACCCAGTAGACTCAAATGCGAACTCCAGCGGAGCCAAGCGGAATGCTTCTGAACCGGGATTACGTCGGCTACATGGCCAAGGAAGTCGTCAAACGCCTGATCGCCGCGAATATGGTCGAAACCAAGAATGCCGAGGCGTTGGCGCAGCGCGTCCGGCAGGTGATGGCCGAGGAAATTACCATCGAGGACCGCCTGAACGAAGAGGTCCGGGAAATTCTGAGCCGCTATTCCGAGGAGATGCAGCGCACCGGCGTTTCGTACCAGGAGATGTACAAGAAAGTTAAAGGCCAGTTGGCTCGCGAAAGGAAACTAATTCTCCGCTGATATGCGTTTGACCCGCGAAAAGACGGTACGCCTCTCTCACCGAATCATTGAACATCTTGTATCCAGCCCGGACGTCGATTTCGTCGAAGACCGCGACACGATCCGCCAGGAAATCGTGAATATTTTGACATCGCTGCTGAAACTGGAAGAGCAGGTGGATGCGGAAGCGCGCGCCAAAATCGGTTCGCAGAAGAAAGAGATTTTGGAAGGCAGCGAAGAGTGGGACATCCTCTACCGGCGATATTACACCGAGGGCCTAAAACGGCTGGGAGTGGCCGAAACGCACGCACGCTGACGCGGCCGTGCCGGTCAAAACTCGTAATTTGAATCGTGAGTGCGCGGTAGCGCGCCTAAATAAAAGGCCGGGCGAATCACGCGATCGTCCGGCCTTTACCGCTTTCGCCGGATAGTTACGGTTGCTGATCCGGCTGTTGCTGGGGTTGCTGCGGCGGCTGCTGTTGCGGCTGCGGCTGATCATTGGGACGGCGCTTCAGCGTCGGCGGCGCGTCCCCATCGTCGGGATTCTGATTTCCGCCTTTGTTGTCGGTGGTCTTGCGGCGTAGAGTCGGGCCGTTGGAGTCTTTCACGCGCAGGTTTGCGTCGATGCGCTGCAGCCGCGCCTTCACCTGATCGAACTCCGAAGTAGTCTCAATGTACTCCCCGCGCGGCGGAAGAATCGTGGCGATCTCCTGCTGTACAGCTTCGATGCGTTCCGGTGTTGGCGGATGGGTATCGAAAATCTTCGGAATCGTGCCCGGCTGCTTCTTTTCGTCGGACTGGACTTTTTCGAAAAACGCGACGAAGGCGTTCGGGTCATATCCCGCCTTCCACATATACTGCGTGCCCAGGAAATCCGCTTCGGCTTCGTCCCGGCGGGAGAAGCGCAGGAACGTGAGCGGGATGGCGAAATTCATGCCCTGGTAGATAGCGTAGCCGGCCCAGGTGTAAGGAATGAAGATCATCGCCGGAATGGAGGCCAGGTTGACGATGCTTTGCTTCGTCATATCCTTGGTGCCGTGGCGGGCGCAAACGTGCGCGATTTCGTGCGCCATCACGCCGGCGAGTTGCGCTTCGGAATCGGCGTGCAAGATTAAGCCGCTGTCCACATAGAAGAAGCCCCCGGGCAGCGCGAAGGCGTTGACCACATCGGAATCGATCACCTTGATGGTGAAGGGGACGCGCGCGTCGGAGTTGCGGACCAGGTTCTGTCCTACCTTATTGACGTAGGCGACCACGACCGGATCGTTGATGAACTTGGCTTCCTGATCCACCTGCTGCGCCAGTTGCTTGCCCAAGCCGATTTCTTTTTCCAGGGAGTAGAAGTCGAGGCCCTTGCCCACACCGCGGTGTCCGATGGAATTAACGTCCGCCTCGCTGCCCGGCTTTACGTCAGGATGCTCGTTTTCCGGAAGCGGCTGGTTATCGGCAACGTTCGTGTCCGGCGATTTAGACTTATCGCTAGCCGGCGCCGCCGTGAGCGGAGAGGTAAAGAAGGCAAAGGCCACCAGCACCGCCAGCCAGCGCGTTCGGAATGGGTGTGACATGAGTGCCTCCTGACGGGCCTTGCCGCAGTATACACCGGGGACGGGCAGCCCCTGATACTGGCTACGATGGCGACGCAGCCCGGAAAGGTTATCCGAATTCGCTCCATAGGTGGGTTTGGGCCGTTCGGCAAGCTAGAAGTTGGCGCGCGGTCCTAACTGACATGCGGAATGGTCGTGTGAGTGGTCCAGCGCGGCTCCGCCGGGGCGAATGTCGGTTAGTCGACGCTATGGGCTAGCCTTCGCGGAGTTGCTGCTTCAAACGATCGATTTCGCCGCGCAGCCGGGAAAGGCGCCGGGCAACTGTAATCTCGTACACGAAGAATACAGCCCATACCGCTATCCAGGCGGCGAATAGGAACTGGAAATCCTTCACAGAGCCTCCTTTACGGGCCGGGACTGCGAATCCAGAGTCCGTAGCTCAATTTCTTGCCGCAAATCCTCCACTTCGCGCCGCAAGCATTCCGTCCGGTAGCGATCGATCAACACCGGAACCATGACGACGAGGACGGCCACCATGCACAGGAGGAAGACCTTGGCCATCGTGGGATCGATTCCAGAGTTCGTGCCGCCGAAGAAGACCGGCTGCGGATGCTGCGTTCTCCACAGGCGGTTGGACACATAGACCAGCGGGACATCGAGGAATGCGAAGATTCCGAATACCGCGGAGAGGGAAGCGCGATGCCGCGGATCTTCCAGCAGGCCGCGGAGCATCAGATATGAGACGTACATCAGCCACATGATGAACGTGGTGGTTAAGCGTGCGTCCCACGTCCAATAGATGCCCCAGACGGGCTTAGCCCAAAGCGGCCCCGTAATCAAACCGATCGAGCAACAGGCCACGCCCACTTCAGCGGCGGAAACGCCGAGGCTGTCCCAAAGCTGGCTGCGCGTCATGAGATATGCGACGTTAGCGAAGAAGACGATCGAAAACGCAGTAAAGGTGGCGACCCACGCGGAAACGTGAAAGTAAAAAATCCGCTGGATCTCGTGCATGGTGGCTTCTTCGGGCGCAATATAAAGCGCCGCGTACCCGGCGAAAACCATCAGCGCGGCCGCAAAAGCCGCAATGGCGATTCGATATTTCATACGACAGGCTCCGGGGCCCCGAAGCGCTCGGTGAAACTGAGCTGTCGAAGGCCGCTCAGGTGTGGGAAATCATTCCTCCATCAAAAAATCGCATAGAAGCCATGCGGCAGTCAAAAACACGACGTCGAATCCGGCGAGGAACGCGAGCCACGTTCGATCCAGATATGGCTGCTCGGAAAAAAGCGCCGCCGTGGATTCAACGGCCGCGACCAGCAGCGGCGCGAGCACGGGCAGCATCAGCAGCGGCAAGAGCAATTCGCGCATGCGCGCATGCGCGGAAATCGCCGAGAAAACCGTGCCGGTGACGACCACGCCCATGCTTCCGAGGACGAGAACCAGCACCAATCGCCCGATGATCCCGGCGAGCGAGACGTTATAGAGCACGGCGAAAACGGGAACCAGCACCAACTCCGCAAGCGACAAGAAAATGAAATTCGCGAGCATCTTGCCAAGCAAAATCGCGAAGCTCGAGACCGGCGCCATGCGCAGAGCATCGAGCGTGTCGTTGGTCTGCTCGCGCGCAAACGACGGATGCAGCATCAGTGAACCGGAGAAAAGAAACGCGATCCACAGCAATCCCGGACCGTAGTGACGCGATTCGGCGGGCGTGGGGTTGAACGCGAAGCTGAACAGAACGACCACAACGATGGCAAAGACCACAGTGGCGTTCAGCAGTTCCCGCGTGCGGAGCTCCAGGCGCAGCTCTTTGCCGAGTAGAATTGTCGCCGCTCGCGCAGTGGACATTTACGCCTCCGTCCGAAGCGCCGCCAGCACCTCGGTCGGGTCGCCGCCCGAACCGCTGTCGTTTTCCACGCGGCCGGCTGCCAGCGAGACGGCTCGCGTGGCCAGATCGAGCGATTCGTTCCGGGCGTGCGTGCTCATGATAATGGTGGCGCCGCTCTGGCGCAGGCGCGCGAGCGTTTCGGCGAACCACGCCGCACCCTGCCGGTCGAGCCCCGCCGCCGGCTCGTCGAGAAGCAGCAAACGAGGCGAGTGCAACAGCGCGCGCGCAATGGCCAGCCGCTGCCGCATGCCGCGCGAAAAATGGCGAACGATGCTTCCAGCTCGCGAAGCAAGCCCGCAGGCAGAGAGGGCGCTTGCCACGCGGTCCGGAACTGCGGCGACACCATAGAGCTTTGCGAACAGCGCGAGATTTTCTTCCGCCGTGAGTTCATCGTAGAGCAACGTGCTGTGGCCCACCATTCCGATCGCGGATTTAGGCGAACCGGACGAGCCGAGCCCGGGGAATCGCACTTGCCCGCTCGTCGGCGTCATCAGGAGCGCGGCGATTCGCAGAAGGGTTGTTTTACCCGCGCCATTGTGGCCCAGAAGCGCAACGAATTCTCCCGGCACGATCTCCAGCGTGACGTTGCGCAGCGCAACCAGCGAACCAAAACGTTTCTCGACCCTTTCGAACTGGACGCCCAGGCCTGCGGTTCGAGCCGCATCCACGGCGGACGCGGCCTGGGGCAGCGATACGGAGGAGCGGCTAGTCATCGCTTCGTCCGTCTCCATTGCCTGCCCATGCCCAATGCGGCCCACTTAGCCTTTCACGAGCTCGCGAAGAGTTTTCTGGATCCGGTCGCGCCGGCGAATATATTCCTCTTCGGAGATCGTGCCGGCCTCGCGGCGCAGTTCGAGCCGGAATAGCGAGTCCTTCAGCTCGTCGAGACTCCCTCGAACGTCTTGCATCATCTCAGTCTCGGATTCGGCGGCGCTTGCGAACGCGGCGGGGGAAGCTTGGGGGGAAGTGGCACGCGGCGCAGTGGATGACGGTGCCGTAGCTTGCGCTCTTCGCGCTGATTTCGTTGGCGCTAGGGCGGGCGACGGAGTCGCCGCGTCGCTGCCCGGCGCAGCGGGTGCAACTTGCGGCTGGCGCAACACGAAAATCAAGCCGATCGCGAACAGCGCGGCGAATCCCCCCACGACAATCCATTTCAAGCTGTCCAGCCGCGCCGGCAACGTGGTAACGGTCGCAACGGGGCTGCCCTGAGCGCCTTCGTCGACGTGCGAATTGACCGATGGATTCTGCGAGTTGTCGGCGGCTCCGCTGTTATCCGGCGAGGGCGGAGGAGCGGTTCCGGAAATTGCGACGGTCACCGGCGTATCGGCCGCAACGGTCTGGCGCAAGTAGGCGTTGAATCCCTGCTCGGAACCCGCCGGAGCGAAATTTCCGCCGGAAATTTGCACCGTGGGCGGCGCGAAGATCGCAAGCCGCGCGACCTTATACGGAGACGACAAGCGGAGTTGCGTTTGATTCGCCGGATACGGAACTGTGTATGTAATCCCGACGCGGCTCGAGCCTGGGCGGAACGCGTAATCAATCGCCTTCTCGTTCTGGCCGGCGTCCGTCGTGCTCTGAATTACGGGCAGTCCCGAAGCGATCCCCGCCTGCACTTGCTGGAGCTGCGCGCCATCGGGAAGCGAAAATTTGAATGTGCCACCGGGACGATAGAACGCAAGGGGTGGATTGGAATTGTTGTCGACGTTGTATTCTTCATCGACGGTGAGGCTCGTACCGTTGGGCTGTACGATGATGGCGTGCGCTGTCACGTCGATCACGCTGAGTTTGCTGGTGGGCTCGAATACGTCGATGTTAACGGTTGAGGTGCCGGGGGTGACCGGTTCGTGGTACATCACGCCGCGATAGATCGCTCGCAGCAGCATCGGACCCTGACCGAGCAGCGGATTATCGAACTGATAGCGGCCCTGCGCATCCGAGTTCGTGGTCGCCACCGGCTTCATCGTGCCCATCAGCTGAATCAGAATCACCTGCACGTCGGAAGCAGTTTTGCCCGTCGTGCCGTTCGTAACCGTGCCCGAAACCGTGCCGCCAAACGCAACGGATGCGAGGGCGCAGAGCAACGTGCCGGCCAGCGAAATGTTCTTCCAACTGCGATGAATCATGAACGCCGTCCCTTTTCGGAGGCTGCCTGGCGCGTGGCCGGCGTGGGAGCTCCGCCAGTTAGTGTATCCATCTCAGCGAGCACTCGGGCTGCCTCTATTTCGAGCGATTGCTTGATCTCTTCGTAATCCTGATCGGAAAATTTTCCGGCGCGGTGCTCGAAACGCAGATCCCGCAGGTTTTCGTAGATGGCGTCGCGGCGCTCGAGCAGGTGGTCTAGCTTGGTGCGGTGCGGCACGGCGTCCGAAGAGTCAAGCTTCACGCCGAAAATGAACACCAGCACGGCCACGGTGAGAAGCACGCACGCGAGAGCGATATCGATCTCACTCATCCGCGCCTCCGCCGGCTTCCCGTCGCGCGCGCGCCAGCAATTCCGCCGATACCGGTGGCCCTGCGGCGGCCGCAGGTTCCGTCGCGGTATGTCGCCGCCATCGCACTACCACCTGCCACACTAGCACGAATGCCAGGAGTGGCAGAATTATCGGCATCGCCCACACGAGCCAGTCGAATCCTTTAGCTGGCGGCGAAACCAGCACCGTCGGCCCGTATTCCTGGACGAAGTCCTGCAGGATCAGGTCGTCTGATTCGCCGCGCGCGACGCGCTGGTCGATTTCCTTCAGCATGGACTTCGCGGTGGCACAGGGCCCCGCAAAGGCCCCGCCGCTGTGGTTGCAGGTGCCCACCGTGTCTTCGCATCCGCCGCACATGCATTTGAGCCGGAGACTGATCGCGTGGCCGCGCTCCGCCTGCACGGGAGTGATCGCGCGTGCAGGCACGACGGAGAGCAAAATCAGCAGCGCGATGAAAACTCCCGCTGCCGGAATGTTGGCGCAACGCGGCGGAATCACGCGCGCCCGCGCGACAACGCGCCTCTGACCGGCACTCTTCGCGAATCCGTGGTTACAGCGAGGGAGCATTCTTTTCTATTTAACGCCGATTGGAAGCTTTTGCGCAAGCCGACCCTTCGCCGCGCTGATTCGATCGCGAATGCCGTCCGCGCCACGTCTGAAAATCGCGCCACAATCTCGAATTATTGCGTACCAGTTAGCTTACCTTGGTGGTATAACGGCGCATACCACGGTACGGGGGTGAGCCATGGATGGGCAAGTGCCGCTCCGGGGGCATCCGCGGACGGAGCTGCGGCGAAGCGGCCGTTTTCGAGTGGTCGTGCCGATTCGAGTGCAATGGAAGGACGCAACCGGAAGACTGACCGCGGAAGATGCCGAAGCGAAGGAAGTAAGCGGCTTGGGCGGACTCCTCGATATGAAATTCCATCCCGTTGTCGGCAGCCAGCTGCAATTAACGAATCTGGTCACCAGCGAAGAGACCGCCGCTCGTGTGGCCGCGATACGCCGGGGAAAAGATGGCAGTGTGCTCGGGATTGCCGTCGAGCTTCTGCAGCCGAGCGAAACGTTCTGGGGCGTAAATTTCCAGCTTCGCAAGACGAGCGCGCAGCTCGCTTCCATTGAAGATTCCATCAAATCGGGCGGCGTGGATCCGCGTATTCTGCGGGATTTTCGGGACGCGGTCGACTATGTTCGGAAAACCGCCTGGGCGGTTCAGGAATGGCAGGAGCGCCAGCTCAAGCAGCACGATCCGCAAACGGTGGTGCCGCTGATCATTTCCGAACGCATTCGTCGCGCCACGCAGCTGAGTAACGCGATCTCAGCCGATGTATTGGCCAGCGATGTAACGCCGGAGACTCCGGGCGTCCGGGATTTTTTTCAGGCAATCGAAAACTTGTACACTCAGATATCGAATCTTTTCCGCCGCCAAAGCGTCTGACTACTTCAACGGTTCACTCACCTGGGCTTCCGGCGCGTTCCGGTTCTCCGGCATTCTGCAAGGGGCCGATTCGGGTATAGCGAGCATCGCGGCGAGTCCCACCAGCGCCGCGGCAGTCCAGTACCACGCAGGCGCTTCGGGATCTCCCGTCGCTTTAATCAGCCACGTAATGGAATACTGCGTCGTTCCGCCGAAAATAGCGATCGCCACGGCATACACGGTGGCAACTCCTCCCGAACGAATCGCGGCCGGCAGCGATTCCGTCAGCCAAATGAGTATCGGAGTGCCGGAAAGTGCCGCGAGACTATATAGGATTGCCGTTGCGCCTAGCAGCGCCGCCGTCGTGCGATGGTGGTCGATCTCATAGAATGCTGGAAAGATCAGTAGCAGCAGCGCCACACCGGGGATAATCATGGTCGCTTTGCGCCCGATTCGGTCCGAAAGGCTGCCACTGACGAGATCGAAGGCAATGCCCGCGAGTCCCACCACGATCGTTGCGGCAAACGCGATCTTTGCCGGCATGTGCAGCGTGGCGATGGCGTACGTGGTCATGTACGAAGCCACGTATGTGCCGATGGTCGCGCTGGCCAGCAGCACGCCGCCGAAAATCGCGACCGTCAGGTACGGCCGCAGCGGAACGCGTTTCACATTCGCGTTGTCACCGTCGTAAAACGTTTCCGGCAAACGCCGGCGGAGCATCAAGCCGAATGGCACGATGGCGGCTCCGATTAGAAAGGCGATCCGCCATCCGAATGTTTCGAGCTGATGGGCAGTTAGAAAACTGGCGAGCAAGAAACCAACCAGGCCCGCGATCAGGACGGAAAAATCCTGCGTCCACGACTGAAACGCGGTATAAAATCCGCGGCGTTCCGGCGGCGCCGCTTCGAGCAAAAAGGCCGTCGTCGGTCCCACATTGCCTCCCAATGCGAACCCCTGCAACATTCGGAAGCAGACCACCAGAATGGGAGCTGCTACGCCAATCGCCGAATGCGGAGGGGTGAGCGCAAGCCCCACGATCGCCACTCCCATCAGCCCAAACGATAGAACCATGGCCGGCCTACGCCCCACGCGATCGCCCATGGTGCCGATTATGAAACCGCCGAATGGGCGCGTGATGAATCCTGCGCCGAATGCACCGAGCGACGCCAGTAGGCTCGAGGTCGGCGAACTCGATGGAAAGAACGCCCGCCCGATATAGACGGCGAAAAACGCGTAGGTCAGAAAATCGTAAAATTCCAGCGCATTGCCGCAAACAACCGCGGCGACATAGCGAACGGGAATCGACCGCGGGTTGTTGGTCCCGGTCTTGGCGGCGGTCAGCA